>JABWBV010000003.1 GCA_013359445.1 Anaerolineales bacterium
AGTCGCGCTTCGCAGGCGGCGATGCGCAGGTCGCAACCCAGCGCCATTTCGAATCCGCCGCCCAGCGCGGCGCCGCCCAACTCGGCCAGCGTCACCACGGGCGCAGACTCCAGCCGCGCCGCCACGCGCTGCATGCGCCGCACCAGCGCCAGCATGGCGTCCAGCCCCTCATCGGAGGCGATGCTGCGCTGCATCAGCGCCAGGTCGGCGCCAGCACAGAATACCTTGTGCGCGCTGCGCAGGTGCAGCACCTTTACCGTGGTATCGGAACAGGCTTGGTCGATGGCCGCATCCAGTGCGTCGACCAGGGCATCGTCCAGCGCATTCACGGGTGGGCGGGCCAGCGTGGCCACCAGCACGCCGTCCTGGCGCTCGGTGTGCACTGCGGGGGTGGTCGATTCAGTCGACGATTCAGTCATGGCCTGGATGCGTTGGGCGTGGGGCAAGGTCGCTGCGGATCTCAGTGCCCGGGCCGGGCCATGTCGACCAGCCGGCGCCGCACCAGCTTTCCGGTGGCCGTGCGCGGCAAGGTGTCGATGGCCTGGAAAAGCTTGGGGCGCTGGTAGGACGGCAAGGTTTCGCAACGGTCGCGCAGCGCGCGGGCCACTTCGTCGCCGCGCCCGGGTTGCGGGGCATAGAACACCGCCACGATGTCCAGGCCATCGGCATCGGGCACGCAGGCGCATGCCGCCTCGGCCAGGCCAGGCACGTCCTGCGACAGACGCTGCTCCAGTTCCACCAGGTTGACCCAGCGGCCCTTGATCTTGACCAGTGCATCCTCGCGGCCGGCGAAGCGCCATCCGCCGCCAGGCGTGGCGACAAACAAGTCAGCCGGACAAAACGCGCCATTGCGGAAGCTGTCGGCCTGGGCCGCGGGCTGGTCCAGATAGCCCAGCGCCAGTGTGGACACCTCGATGCACAGCCGACTGGGCAGTCCCTCGCGCGCCGCCTCGGGGTCGACCGGTCGCACGGTCACGCCGGGAGACGGCTTCAGGCCATCGTCGCCGGCCACGCTGGTGAGGACCAGCACCAGCACTTCGGAGGCGCCATAGCCATCGATGATCTGGATGCCGCTGGCATCGGCCCAACCCTGGCGCAAGGCTGCGGGCAGCGCTTCACCGGCCGAGACGCATCGGCTCACGCCGGCAGCGGCCAGCTGCGGGGCATGCCCGTCGGCCAGCAGCACCCGATACAGCGACGGCACACTGAACAGCACCGTGGCCTTCATCTGCTGCACGGTGGCCACCACCGATGCCGCCGTGGGCCATTGCGGGTCGAGCAGCAGCGTCGCACCCAGCTTCAGGCCGGCGAAGAAGATGTTGGTCTGTGGATAGGAGAAGAACAGCCGCGAGCTGGCGAACAGTCGATCCTCCGGCACCAGGCCCAGGCGCTCGACCGACACCCGCTGCACCTCCCGTGCGAAGCGGTGGGCATGCACCACCGCCTTGGGCCGCCCGGACGTGCCCGACGAATGACACCAGAACGCGGGCGTCTCGGGGTCCAGCCGCGTCGGCGCGATCGGCTGAGCCGCCGCCACTGCGCGCCGCCCTTCGTCGACCAGCACCACGCGCGACTTCCAGGGCTCGGGCGTGTCGGCATCGCTTTCGGCGAGGATGACGTTGAAACCGGCCTGCTCGAGGATGAACTGCCACTCGGACGCCGGGATGTGGGGATTGACCGCCACCGCCACGCCGCCGGCCCAGATGGCGCCGAGGAACGCCACCACCCAGTCGATGCCGTCGGGCAGCTTCACCGCCACGCGGTCGCCGCTGTGCAGGCCGCGCTGTCGCCACAAGCCAGCTGCGCGGGCCACTCGGTCCGTCAGCTCGCCGTAGGTGATGCGCTGGCCGCCGCACTCGATGGCGACGCGCTCAGCCGGCTTGCCACCGAGCACCAGTTCGGCGGCGTTGATCGGCAACTGGCCGGTGCCAGGTTGTTCGTGCCCGAACAGCCCTGGGCGGCGCTCGCGCCAGCGGGCCTGCTCGGTGGTCAGCAGTTCGGCATGCTCGCGCTCCTCGGCAGCCAGCTCCTGGAACAGCAGCTGCTCGGGCGCACCCTGGGGCGCGCGCGCCGCATGCTCGGTGAAGAAGGCCGCAGCGCGGTGCTCCAGCGCGATGGCGATGCGAAACAGGTCGTCGCCCGTATCGACGCCGCCCCGCGGAGCATGGGGCACTTCGGCGAAGATGGCCGCAACCTCGATGCGGAAGTCGGGCGACGGATCGGGGATGTCGAGGTGGTAGCGGCGCGCCAGCGTCTCCATGTGCTCGCCTTCCATCACCGCAAAGCGCTCGAACAGCGCGCGCAACGCGGCATCGTCGGTGCTGGCCGCTGCGGCACGCTGATAGAACGCACGTCCGCCGAGTTCGATCTCGAAGGCCATGCGCACGGCGCGGATGGACCGGGCATCGTCGCTGTTGGCGGCACCGTCCTCGCGCAGCGCCAGCTCGCCGTTGCAGTGCGGGCAGCGACCATAAGGCAGCGCGAAGCCCTCGCTGACCTTGGCGCACTGGCGACACTGCCACTGCATGGAGGCGCCGGCGCAGCAGATGTACGGGCCGTCGGATTCGTCGGCCAGGGGCCGGTGACACTTGGGGCACAGCATGGCGTGGGGCTCCTCAGCTGGCAGACGCGGCCTCGACCGCAGCGAGTCCGGCTGTCTGGCCGGGCAGTTGCACCTGCTCCAGCCATTCGGCGCGCGTGAGTTGTGACGCGTATGCCTGATCCTGAATTACCCGGTAAACATCTAGGTGTTTTACATTCTTTGCCATGTCTTATATCTCCTATGCCGCTCGCATTTCTTCTGCCGCAGTGAGGACTGCATTGTAGATGTTAGGATATTCAGAACAGCGACATATGTTGCCTGCAAGGGCCTCACGAATATCATCCTCGTTGGGATTGGGGTTCCGGCTGATCAAATCGTAGGTAGACATAATGAAACCACGGGTGCAGATACCGCATTGTGATCCGTTCTCTTTCCAGTAAGCTTTTGCGATGGGGTGTAATTGATCCTCTCTGGAACCTTTGGATAGGCCTGCAACTGTGAGAATTTTTTGTCCGCGTCCTAAACGGGCGGCCAAAACCGTACATCCGTTTACGGAGCGTCCATCGACCAGGATGGCGCAAGCACCACACTGGGCGCGGTCGCACCCCATATTTACGGAGCCTAGCCCCAAGGAGCCAACCATCACTTCCCAAAGGCTTTCGCGTACATCTACAATCAGATCGTATTGTTTACCGTCAATGTTGAGGGAAACGGGACGTACAGAAGCAGGCAGTCCGGGCGCTGAAATCACGGGTTCGGTGGTGGTTGTTTCACCATCCCGTATAACTTCACGGACCACTTCGACGGGAACCTCAATTTCTGTAATGATTTCCTGAATTTGTGGGCCTCGAAATGCCGCAATCCCTGCGGCGGCGGCGCCTGTAACAATGACACCCGCACCTGCGCCGACTAAAAAGTCTCGGCGAGATATTTTCAATGGGGCATCACCATCTTCACTTGATTCCCCTAAGGGGGCTTTTTCTTTATCACTCATGGAAGTACCTCCGAATCAATGTTGGTAGAAGCCAGCTTCAAGATGGCCTCTCCTGTCAACCAAATGTGGAATCAACCGCAAAAAAAATCATTCAATAAAGCTCCTTTCGTCCTCCGCGAATAAATAGATAATATGTAACCACTTAGAATAAAGGCTTGCCTGAAAAAGGGTGAAAAGGGATGTGCATCCCCTTTCACCCTTTTTTCGGGGTACATCTAAGCAGTTACGATAAAATTTTAGGAGTAGGCTGAAGAAATTTATCTTTACCTCTCCAAAATTCTAGGAAATTGCCTGAAAACTTCAAAAGGCGTTCATCAACTCAGTGCCCATTAGAAGGGGGATGGCTCCTCGTTTTTTTCAACGGAAGCATCCATGCGCTCATTTTCGTCACACGTTGCCACAATCATTCGTTTGCAGTCGTTCAAGATTTTCCAAAGCTCGCCGATTTCATTCTCGTGGAGTGTTTGGTAAGCAATCAACTTCTGCTCGATATTTAGCAAGGTATTGGCGATATTTAAAGGGGGAACCATTCGGTTTTAGAGCTTGCCTTAAAGTAAACTAACAAGAGAGGTGGGCAAGTAAAGTAAACTCACTTGATAGGATATTAGAACTAATTATTATGGAAAAAAATAAAACTTTCGGGACATCTCTTGTCCCTATCGTGCCAATTGTCCCCCTCAACCCACTCACTTTAAAACAGACCGCGTTTAAATGCTTCCGCCACTGCCTGGACGCGGTTCGCCGCCCCTAACTTAATCAGAACATCCTGAATTTTTCTTTTGATGGTGCGTTCGCTCAAGAAAAGCTTTTTCGTCATTTCCTCTGTGCTGGCCCCCTCAGCAAGGAGGACGAGAAGCTCCAATTCTTGGTTGGATAGCCCGATTTCTGCCTGGACTTGTAAGGTGCTCAATTTTTCGAGTTGTTCGAGCACCTTTCCCCCAACTGATGGGCTGAGCCTGCGTTCCCCTTCATAAACGGCTTGAATCGCTTCAACAAGTAACTCTGGGGATGCATTTTTTGACAAATACCCGTAAACCCCAGCCTGCGCGGCCAGTGAAATATACGCTTTGTCATCATAAGAAGTGAGGATAATCACCCGTGTAGGTGAATCCATCCGGCGGAGATGTTGGGCGACATCGATGCCACTTTGATTACCCAAACGAATATCCAATAACACAATGTCCGGTTTGAGAGTTTGGATTTTATTGAGCGCAGATGAAATATCGTTCGCCTCCCCAACGACATGGATAAATGGATATTGGGATAATAAACTCCACAACCCCTGGCGGACGATGGGGTGGTCGTCCACGATAAGAACTTCGGCAATACGAGAGTTGTTCATGCGAATCAGGTTAGTAATATGTCATTGAGGTGACACAAAGGATAGCCCCAGTTAATGTCGGATTTTCCAACATGGTAGCGAGCGGGTTTATCCCTTCCTGACGAACAATGTTTACATCTGCCCTGTGAATAAGGTGGAGAGGCTTTTGCCCTTGGATGGTGTGGGGTTTGGGGGATGAAGAACCTTTCATTGGTTTCATCGGCTACTCCACTGGAACGGTGGATAAGGGACTTCCAAAGAGATTTGCGTCCCTTGTTCGGGGTGAGATTCCACCAGTAATCTCCCATTGATGCTTTGCGCGCGCTCTCGCATCCCAAACAACCCCATTTGCGTCTGTGTGAAATCAATCCCCGCCTGAAGGTCAAACCCAATGCCATCATCTGTGATGGCAAGGTGGAAACTCGTCGCGTTAAAGTCAGCGATCAAGTAAACATTTTTGGCATGGGAATGTTTGACGATATTATTGAAAGCTTCCTGCGCGATACGATAAATCGCAGTTTCAACGGATGGTGAAAACTGAACGGGTTGCCCAATCGCTCGAAAAGCGCAATTGATCCCGAAATCTCTTTGGAAATTTTCCGTATACGCCCTTAAGGCGGCTAATAGGCCATCGGTATCTAAAATAATCGGACGAAGGCCCGTAATGATCCTTCTGTTTTCTGCTTCGATGGTGCGGAGAAGATTTTTAGCTGTCTCCAACTTGGACAGGGACACTTCCCACCGACGATCTTGAACGCTTTGTTGAGCGGCTTGAATCTCAAAAAGGGTCCCCGTGACGAGCTGATTGGTGCCATCATGCAGGTCTAACGCGATGCGCGCGCGTTCTTCCTCCTGAATATTCACGGTGATTTCAAGTAACTTTCTTAATTCTTCAGCTTTTTGGGCCAGGGCCTTCTGTGCCTCAGAAAGTTGAGAGGTGCGTTTGATCACCTTCTGCTCCAATTCTTCTTTGGATTTTCGCACCTCATCGTAGAGTTCAGAGTTTTTGAGGGCAATGCTTGCAAAGTCAGCAAGCAGAGTTAAAAGTTGTGCATCATTTTCAGTAAAGATGCGCCGCTCCCTTTCATCCAAAACCACGAGTTCTCCGATCACTTGATTTTGCCCAAAGATTGGCACCCCCAACACGGCATTAAATGGAACCCCTTTGAATTTTGCACTTTGCCCCGACCATTTCCAATAGTCATTGATAAAAACGGGACGGCCCGTTGCAATCACCTGCCCGGATACACCCTCACCGATTTCAAGCTCAACCCCAATGAGGTCCATTGAAACATTGTGGACTGCAATCTTTCGGATGACCTGCTTATGGGCATCATAAATGCCCAACGTACTCCCTCTTGCATTTAACAGCTTTGTTGCCTGTCGCATGATGGTTTCCAACACCTGGTCAGTTTCCAGGTGAGAAGTAATCTCAAGTGAGATCGCGTGCAGAACGGGCAATATGTTCGCCTGAGAATTCGTTTTTTGGAAGAGATTCGCATTTTCA
The DNA here is from genome assembly GCA_013359445.1 of Anaerolineales bacterium. GTDB lineage: Bacteria > Chloroflexota > Anaerolineae > Anaerolineales > JABWBV01 > JABWBV01. Next base: position 6,365 of record JABWBV010000003.1, read on the forward strand.
ATCGCAATGGCGACCTGATCGCCAATCAACTGCAAGGGAATGATGTCGTCATGGCGAAAGGCATCCCGTTTATCGCTTTGCAGATCGAGCACCCCACCAATTTCTCGCCTATCTGAAGGGGAATTGCCAATTCGGACTTAATATTAGGCAATAACTGATGAGAATAATAGCGCGCCTCCTGACTTACATCATTGCATAACAACACCGCTCGATTGGCCGCCACCCAACCAGTAATGGAAGCGCCATCCATGGCCAACCGTAATCCGGCATTTCGGAGCGCCTCATGTTTTTCCCCGCTGATTTCTTGCAAAATAAGTTGTTGGGCCTGTTCATCCACCAGAAAGATATGGACGTGATAATAGCCAAACTTTTCACTAATTAACCTGACAATTTCTGCTAAAAGAACGTCTGGATTTAAGATAGAACTCACCTTTTGGCTGATCTGTCCCGCGACCTCCATTTGAATCGTTTTTCGCCGAAATTCGATGAACAATCTTGTGTTTTCGATAACCAACGCCACCTGTTTCGCGAAGGCCATGACCGCATCTGCCTCTTTTTCAGTATAGGGAATCTCCTCGTTGAATTTAAACAAAAAGATCATGCCTAATGGTTGTCCTTGATAGGACAATGGCGTTTGTAAGCAGACGGTTTCCTCGTCAGACAATTCGCTGATTGCGAAAAGCTGTTTCGTGAAATTATTAAACTGCCGGATCGGAGCATTTTGCTTTATCAACTCCTGAACACACAAAAAGTCCTCTCGACAAAATGGCATCTCTTCAAATGGATGGACATTTGGAAAGCCCTTACATGTCCCCAAAACAATTTTTTCGTTGTTCAACAAACACACCGCACAAGCATCATATGGAATCAAATGATCTAATGGCGCTAAGGCAGAGTCCAGTAAACTCCTCATCTCGATGGAGGCCCAATCGAGAGAAAAAGAATCTACCATCGACAAACTTTTGTCTTGGGCTAACCTATCAAAATTCACTTTATTGCAATTAATTTAGGAATAATCCGGTCTTTGGTTGGGTGGGAGACGGACGAGAATCACGGCGTAAGCAACCAGCAAGCATAATAAGCGGTATGAATTTGTTGCAAAAGAAACTGAATACATACTATAACCCAAGAACATATGAATTAGACACGCAAAATTAAGAAATTTCCCCAAATCAGGCGAAATTTCCTCGTCCGCCCAATGGAACTCAACCATTCATCCTGAAAGAAACCTCCGGCAAAGGCGAATTACGCCCCTGAGCCATCCCCCCGTTGGGCATGATATTTTGCGGACTCCAAACTCGATTGACACCCACTTGCCCCTCATGTAAACTCCCCTCATGGCAAATTCGCTTGGCATCCTCGCAAATCCCTGCTTCGAAATCTCGTGGACGAGGGCTATGTGCCGGTTTGGCAACCCCTCTCGGGTGAAACCATGACCGCAATAGTCGTGATGGGCGTCTCCGGGTGTGGCAAAACCACGATTGGCCGTGCGTTGGCCGATCAGTTGGGCTGTCCGTTTTTCGATGCCGATGATTTCCACCCCCCGGAAAATATAAAAAAAATGGCAAACGGAATCCCGTTGACCGACACCGACCGCGCCCCCTGGCTCTCCCGGCTCCAAGCGTTGATTCACCGGAACCTCGCGGACGGCGTCATCCTGGCCTGTTCCGCCCTCAAACGTCGTTACCGCGACCAGCTCCGCGAGGGCAACGACGGCCTCCAATTTGTCTACCTCCACGGTGACTTCGACACCATCTGGGCGCGTATGCAAACCCGCCACAACCACTACATGAAACCCGACATGCTCCACAGTCAGTTCGCCACCCTCGAACCCCCTGGCCCCGAAGAGGCAATCCAGGTCAATATCACGGACGAGGTGGCAAAGATCGTTGAACAAATCACCAACTTAAGCACGAAGGAAAACGATAAAAAACGGAACTACCCAGATATATACTGAGCACGGGAACAAATTGCGCTTTTTAAAGTTACCCGCTTCCGCCGGATTGCCAAATCTGGCGGGGGATTGTCGGCAAATTGCCGCGCAATCCCCCGCGCGCAACGCGCAAAAGAAAAACGCAATTTATATCCGTGGTGAGTATAACGAGAGCATCCTGAGCGGAGCGGTAAAAGGTCATTGTCTTGACTTTATTTTTGTCAAGCGCAGTCGAAGGATAAAAAGCGGAACCCCCCAGATATAACGGGAGCATCCAGAGCGGAGCGGTAAAAGGTCATTGTCTTGACTTTATTTTTGTCAAGCGCAGTCGAAGGATGCGGGTCCAATCGTGAACAAAAAAAGAAGGCCGAGAGAATCTCTCTCGGCCTTCTTTTGGGTTTGTTATGACGATTTTAATCGTTCTACACGACAAAATCGTATTCAGTTGAAATCACGGCTTTGCCACAAGCGGCAAATAAATCTCCACCACCGGCGGCACTACCCCCTCCACCACCAGCGTTGCTGTATCACTCCCCTGTGCCCCGCCACTGTCCGCGGAGACCGTGAGCGTGTACGTCCCATTCCCGGGCGCGTTTGCCACGACCAACAACGTCGCCGTGGCATGGGCCGGGATGATCACCGACCCCAGCGGCAGGTCCACGCTCGCGCCGGATGATCCGCTCCCCGTCAGGGTGAATATCGTCTGCACATTGCCCGTGTTGGACACCACGACCGTAAACACCGCCACGGTCGAACCGCTCACGGTCTGCGAGGCGGGTTGCCATGCCACCACCACCCCCTCTGCGGGCGAGATCGCGACCGCCAATGTATCCTCATCCTGCACATAACTCTGCGTTTGCGATTGGGCGTGAACCCCCAGCAAGTAATCCGTCGCGAGGAGGAAGTCGAACCCGCTCGCGGTCAACTGCACGGTTTGGGATGCGCCCGGAGCCAGTGTCACGCTCGCGGGGGAAAGTTGGGCGAACTGGGCGAATGGCCCGTAAGCGGTCAAATCATACGTGTCCGCCACAGCGCCGTTGTTCGTCACCGTCACGTCCCAAACACCACTCCCGCTCACCTGCCCCGGCCCGGAAAGGGCCACCGAGACCCCCAGATTCCCCACCTGCGCGACACCCGCGCCCGTGTCTGAAGTCAGTGCCGCGCAAGTAGTAACGACTTCAGTCGTTTGGGTCTCAGAGCGATTGAAATCGCCACTACAAAGCAAAAGCAATTGAGACTGAGCGGTAACTGTAAACGGATAATCGCTGGGGGTGGCATCGCTCGCGGGGGTGAGGAACAATTTCAGGGTGAGGGCATTCCCCGCACCGGGGGCGACCGTGACGGTTTCGACGGGTTGGCCGAACAGCGTCAGGGAGGCTTCCCACCCGGTGGGGATGGAGGCGGTCAGGTCGTAGGTATCGGGCACGGTACCCAGGTTGGTGATTCGCACGTCAAACGGGGTCAGCACGCCCGGCCCGGTCGGGGCAGTGGCGGGGAGGATCGCCACTTCAACTTGCTGGAACCCTTCGCCGATCACGGTCGCGGTCGCTTGCCCACTCGCCGTGCCGTTTTCTTCCGTCGCGGTGAGGGTGAACGGGTTTGCGCCTTCGCTCGCGGCTTGGGCGGAGAAGGGGACGAAGGCGGTACTGTTCGCGGACACGGTCACTTCATCGGGCAGGGTGAGGGGGGCCAGACCACTGCCGGAGAGGGTGTATGTGCGGGCCACGGTGTCCGCGTTCGTCAGGGAGAGGGTGTAGGTCGCCACTTCGCCCGTCGTCACGGTTTGGTTCGCGGGCATAATCTCAAGTTCGAGCAAGTTCGCCACGGTTAGCGCCCCTCCCGCCTGATCCGCCGCGCCCTGATCGGTGGTGACAGAGACGAGGAAGGGCAGGGTGGCAGTGTCCGCGTCGAGGGGGATGTCAACGGTCAACGGCACGGTGACGGAATCCCCCGCCGGAACGGGCACCGCGCCCGAAAGCGTCGCCCATCCGGTCGGGAAGCCGCTCACGGACAGGGTATACAGGGCACTGACCCCGGACGGGTTGGTTAACACCACGTCGAATACGGCACTGCCCCCCGCACCCACCGTTTGCGTGACCGGTTGCACGTCCACGATGTGCGCCACACTGACAAACAACGGCGGTAGTTCGAGATGGTTCGTGCCGCTGGAAACCACGTAATCGGCTGTCGTGCCCTGCGCCACCATCCGGGATTCGCCGGGTTGGAGGTTGGTCAGTAAACTGGTGAAGGTTTGGGTGACGACGGTGTTTTCCCAGGTGACAGCGTAATCCCAGCCGTAGATGGGGTCGTTGCTCGTCGTGGGCGGGATGTTGAAAGTGTTGGTTAGTACGGTCACGTCATCCAGCCCGACGGTGTGGGTGAGGGCGACCGCGTAGGAAGGCATTGGGTTCAGGAACGGCGTCTGAGTGCGGTAGGTGTTGTGGCTTTCCCAGCTGTTCGGCTCGCTGAACGGCACGGTCAGGTCATCGTTGATGTTGGTGATGTGGTAACTGTGCTCGTTCCAAAGTGGGCGGGCCGGTCCCCACGCGGCCCCAAACCCGAACACCCGCACGCCCCCCAACGCCGCGGAGACGATTTCCGCCTGCCCGTCATTGTCCACATCCACGATCAGAGGGTAATCCGTGCCGGTGAAGGAGTTGACAAGCGGTTCGTTGAACAGGATCGAGCCATTGAGGCCGCTGAAGATGGTAAAGCCCTGCTCTTTGCCATTCCAGGCCACTTCGTAAATGCCGTCGCCATCCAGATCGAGCACGGAGGCATTGTTGGCGGAAGAACTGTCTTCGGCAATGGCATCCCACAGGAGGGAGCCATCGGCGTTGAGGGCGTAGAGCATCCCGAACCGTCCGGTTTCAAATTCGTACCGCATCCCGGTCACGATTTCGACTTCGCCATCCCCATCGAGGTCGGCAATGGAGACGCCGCCGGGGTTGCCGGGATCGAGCGGGGTATCCCACACGAGCGAGCCGTCTTCCCCGTTCAGCACGGTGAGCAGACCGTTGGAGGCGAGCGCGACTTCGGGGCCGGGATCGCCGCCGGGCTGGAGGCCGTCAATGTCTGCAATCGCAGGTGCGCCGAACGTGCCCGCCATGCTTGTCGGCAAAGTGACGCTCCACACGAGTTGGGGCGAACCGTAGTTGAAGTCGTACACCAGCACTTCATCATCCCACCCGGTGAGGACAATATCAAGCAGGCCATCGCCGGTCAGGTCGGCCAGGACAGGGGGATTCACCTCGGCGGGGTACACCGTACTCCAGGCGAGGGTGCCATCATGGTTGCGGACTTCGAGCGTGTTGCCGAGGTTGACTACAATTTCCGGTTCGGGATCGAGATCGAGGTTGCCAACCGCGGGGGCGGAGAGGGTTTCAAAGATGCTGGCCGTGGGAACCGCCCAATAGGTGGAACCATCGCCGCGAAAGGCGAAGAGTTGATTGCCCGCGGCCACGATGATCTCCGCGCCCGGTTGCCCGTCCAGGTCCGCAAGGGCGGGGGAACTGACCCAGGTGCGGAAAACGGCCTCGTTCAGGTCTTTGACCCAGATGATCGGGTCGCCATCGCCCGTATCGCCCCCATCGCCGCGGAAGAGGAACAACGAGCCAAAGTAGGTATTGTCATCGGCGGGGACGACGATTTCGACGGTGCCATCGCCGTCCACATCGCCTGCCGCCATCCCACCCGCGATGCCATACGTCCCGAAGAACGGTGCGCCGTTTCCGGCAGGGGCATTGTTCCACCATTCGACGACGGGCTGGTAGGGGATGTCGGGTTGGTTGGAGGCGAATCCGTCCAGGCGCATCACCCAGATATTTTGGACATGCACGGTGTGTGGCCCATCTTCCAGCCCGGTAAAGTGTACGGCGAAGGGCTGTTCGCTAAACGGGTAGTGGAAGCTGACATTTTGGAGAAATTCCCCATCCACAAACACGTCAAAGTTTGTGGTGTTATTTCGGGTGAAGCCATAGAGGGTGAAGGAGGTTCCGGTGAAGTGATACCACACCCCGGCCCAACTGTTGGGCAACCCGGCATTGAAGAAGTCCCCATCTATTGCGTTGTTGTTCGCGATGTCTTCGCCGGATTTGTTGAAGTGCAGGCGGGAAACGGGCGTGCCTTTCCGCACGTTCACAAAGTCATCGGGCAAGGGCGTGCCGTCCCACACATCCACGTAGTCGAAACGGACAATGCTTCCGACACTGGGCGGGTCGGGTTGGGCCAGTACGGTGATGGAGAGGGTGTGCGTGCCGGTGATCAGGTTGCCGTACTGGAACTCGACAGGAATATCTCCGCTGGCCTCATAGAGGCCAATCGTGCCCTGGCTCACCCCGTCAATGAAGACTTCCGCGGTGCCGCCGTCGCTCCGACTGAGGAAACCCAGGTTTACCCAACGCCCCTCAAACGTGAATGTAATCGTATCGTTCAACGTGCTGGAGCGGGCAACCCCGATTTCGCTGGAGGTGGGTTTGATGGCCGTTTCCCAATCCCAGGAACTTTTGCGGGTCTCGAACGGATAGCCGTCGTACAGAAACGCCGGGTGGTCTTCTTCGTAGCGCACGATGCCGGTCTCGACCGGGGGCACGTATCCCGGCTCCAGCGCGGGGGTGACGAACGCATCCACACTCGGTTCTCCGTAATAATTTGTGATCCGCATCACGTGCGGGCCAGTGCCCAGCCCCTCGAAGGAGATAGTTCGGGTGACGGCCTCTGTGTTATACAGCCAGAGATTGTCTTTCCAGACGCCATCCACATACACCCCTGCACGGAACCCGTCCCAATTTGCCAACCCCACAAACGTCACCGAATCGCCCGTAAAGGGGAACCACGCCGATCCGCCGTTGTTGCCGTCGTCGGTCATGTAGGTGCCGCCGCTCGCGTTCGCGTTTGTAACGGTGACCCAGTTGTTGTTGTGCCACACGCGGGCACTGTCTTGTTCCACCCACCCGTCGGCGTAAAGTGTGCCATCCCAGGTGTCCACATAATCCAATTGGACGCGATTCCCTAACGAATTCGGGTGATGCGTGCCGAGGACGAAGATTTGGAGTGTGTGGGCAGTGTCGGCAAACCCATCGTAGACAAAGCTGACCACATCCGGGTCCTGCGTGTACAGGTCTACCACGCCCTGGCTCACCCCGTCCACCAGGATTTCGGCCTGCCCGGAAGTGAAGCCAGTCACAAACCCAAGATGCAACCACGTCCCGTTAAAAGTCATCGTCGCCGTTTCCCCTGCCGCGTCCGCCCAGGTGTAATCGTTGTGACTGGCCCGAACGTGAAACCCGCCCACCGTGACCACCGTCCAGGTTCCGGCGTAGGTAATCGCCGGGTCGGTGTCTTCCGTGCGGGTGATGGGGAAGGTGGAGGAAATGGAATTAGGAATTGGGAATTGGGAATGGGGAATGGGTTCATTCTGATTCCCGTTTCCTACTTCCTGATTCCCATTTCCTATTTCCTGATTCCCTGCCCCCATCGTATCTGTGATGATCGCAGGAGTGAGAATCTCCGTCGTGATCACCGTCGTGACCGTGACCGCGCCCGGCGCGACGAGGCCGGGTTCCACGGCGTGACTGATCCCGACCGCTTGCCCCACCCCGAGGAATCCGTACCCCGATCCGTCAGGGATCAGCGCCCCGGACGGATTACGCAATTCGACCGTGATCGTGTACACGCCCGTTTCCCAGCCCGACGTGTCCACCGTGCCGAGTGCGTAATTCCGCGGGGACCCGACCAGGATCGTGACCGGAACTTCGGCGGTGTAGCTGATCCCGCCCGTGGGGTGCAGAATTTCGACGTGCGCGGTGGCGGGTTGGAGGATGTTCGCGTTGTTCGCCACCGAGATCGAGATGTCTGTCGCACTCACGCCCGTTTCCACGAACGGCGGGTCGGGGGTGACGGCGGTCAGTTGCACGAACTTGTCCACCACGTTGAGTACGGCGTTGCTGTTGGACAGGATTGAATCCTGTCCAACCACGACCGCGACCGCGTCGAGATCGAACAGGCCAAGGGAAGGGGAACTGACAGGGAACTCAAAGGAACTGGTCTCCCCCGGATTGACTGAATACTGACCACTGACCACTGACGACGGGAGCGTGACCGTCAGGGCATACGTCGTTGCCAGCGTGCCCGCGTTGGTCAGGTCGAGGGTGTACGTGGTCGGTTCGCTCACCAGGGCCGCGCCGTAGTAGGGCGACCATTTCAGTACCGGCATGGATTCACTCCACGCGCAAACTTCGGTATCGAGGCCGACAACGGCGTCGCTCAGAGTTTGCAAGTCGGCGAGGATGTCGGCGGTATCCGTGTGGGAGGCGAGGGTGTCGGCGGCAGTCAACACCGCGTCATCCTGCACGAGGCCCGGAGAGATCACGCCCGCGTACAGGGCGACGGAATACGCCGCGCTGACCGTCTGATCCCGGAGCGACAGGTTGCAGTCCCCGTTCAGGCAGGAGGCCTCCAAATGCACCATCGCCAGCGCGAGCGATTCCAGTGCGTCCGACAGGCCGGGTTCGCCGAGGGTGCAGGCGTTGGCGGCGTGGTCTGAGGCGATGAAGATGGGTTCGGTGATGGAGCTGACGATTTGTGCCTCTACCACCGCGTATTGGGTGTAACTACCGGGCGCGGGGCTACCGAGGATGATCGGGAAACGGGAGCCGAGCGGGATGCCGGACGTGTTGAGGGTGGCGTTAAACGACTGGGTTTCGCCCACCGCCAGGGAGACGGGAGACGGAAGACCGGTGACGGAGGCGGTGATCGGTGGGAGGGAGGCGATGATCGGGAACGTGCCATCTGCGTTGCCGACGTTGGTCATTTCGAGGGTGAAGTCGGTGCTACTGTCGGAGCCGAGGTAGAGGGTTGAAGCCAGGGGATTGAGGTAGTTGAAGGGTTGGGAGGGCATCGTCCAGTTCACCGTTTCGCTTTCGGAGAGGGCGCCGCCATCGCTGACGGTGATCTCCATGCTGAAACTGGTTCCTGGCGCGGGCAGGGTGGGCGGGGACACGTAGAGGCCGACGGCGGTTCGTTCGGTTGCGGGGAGGGTCAGCGTGGTGCTGGCCTGGCGCGCCCCGTTCAGGATCAGCCATCCCGCGGGGGCACCGGTGACGGTCAGGGAGAGGGTTTTGGCGGAACCGGTCGCGTTGTAGAGGCCCACATTGAACGCGCTATCCGGGATTTCCGCTTCTGCATCGTTCGTTTGCCCCGAAACGGTGGGGGCGACGCTGATTCCCACGGGGACGGTAATGCGCTCGTCGCTGGTCACGCCGAGCGTCAGCGCCTCGACCGCGACCACTTCTACTTCCTGCTGGGTCACGGCGAACACGTCGGGCTGGGTTTGCGCCTGGGCAACGATGTCCAACGTGTAGAGGCCCGGGGCGGTGTCCGGGTTCGGGGTGACGAGAACGGTATTTTCATCGTCAAAAATCACATGCCAATCCGCCGGGGCCAGCACGCTGACCGTGATCTCATCGTCGAAATTGGCGGTGAGGGCCAGGTCAAAACTCATCGCGCCATAGGGCAGGACCCGATCTTCGGCGGTGTTTGTGGAAAGATTCAGGACCGGATCGCCGCTCCCGCCATTATCCGTCACCGAGACCGCTTGAATAGCAAGTGGGCTGGCATAAAACGGATTGAGGTGCCCAAACAGCATATCCGGTAAAGGAAGCGTGCCTGGGGCAAGGTCGTAATTGGCAAATTGTTCGATGCCACAGTTTTCGATGGGGCAGAGGTGGGCCGGTAGAAAACGCCAGGCCGCGTCAAACAACCCGCCATGAATGGCGTCCGGTTGGCTGGGCGAGGCACTCGGCCCGGGCAGGGGCGGCATAGGGGGCCAGGGACTGGGAAGCGGGGAGGGCGGTCCGGGCAGGGGAAGCGGCGGGGTCGGGGGATTGCCACAACTACCCCCTCCCTGAATGGCTCCCACAACATTGCAAGCGATCCAATCCCAAAGTTGGCCGACCTCATAGGCTAATTTTCCAGGCTCATAAAAGGTCAGGAATAAATCCCACATTTCAAGAAAGCCATATTCTATGGCGGTCAAATGCAAACCATTTTCCATCACGCTGATTGTCTCGCCTGTGACGGGGTCCACTTCCCACCATCCCAGAACGTCTTCCCCGTCAACTTCCACTGGGGCGGAGGGAATGACGATGGATTTGCCTTCCAGCAGGGCTTCGACCGCGTGGGCCGTGGCCTCGGAATCCAGACCATAAACATCGAGCAATTGCATCGTGGCAGGTGTAACCAGCATGGGTTTGATGCCCTGTTCGGTCATGGCGTCAAACACGCGGGCGGTGGTCAGCGGCAAGACGCCCGTTGCATCCTGCAAGACCTGTCCTTCCCGGTAAGATTCCAAAACTCCTTTGGTCCATTGGGCACTCAACGCGGCAGAAGTGGCCTGCCCAGGGTAGACGATGGCCTCCGCGCGCGTGCTTCGTAAGTCCAGCGTTTGAATGACCGTGGCATCCGCTTCGTTGTGTTGCGAGGCGTTGATGATCACCCGTGGTAAGGCGTAGTAGAGCTTTACGAACAGCGATTCCTCAATGCCCGCCAGGTCTTCATCGGCGGATTCGGCGAAATCGTAGGCCAGTTTGGAGAGAAAACGGGCATACCCCAGTTGGATTTGAAGGAGCGCACGTTGGGTGGCCGCTTCCTCCTCGGGAGTGGGCGGATTGCCCTGGGAATCAATCACCTGCCCGGCTTGGGAGAGAATTTGTCCGTCCACGAGGGTGGTGGCCCGTTGGCGTGCGTACAGTGACTGATCCCGCACCACGTTCGGGAGGAAGGTCGCCACGAACACATCGGTAGGTTTCAGAAACGCACTGTTATCCTCGGGCAGGGTAATGCTCGCACCGCCCCCGTTCAGGCGGACATCCAGCCCTACCAGGTCTTTGAGGGTGCGGGTAAACGTTTCGCTATGTCCGTCCGGGTCGGTGGTGGTCACGGTGAGCCACTCCGCCGTGGTGAAATGCGATGCAAAGGGGAAATTACTCAAAATGTCCTGGAACGGATCGCCCAGCGTTTGAAAATCTTCGCCGGTCAGGTCAAAAAACGGCGTGTAGGTATGGGTCACGGTGGTAAAAACAGCCCCCACAACTTCTGTGTTGAGATAGTGCCCCACCGTGAGCGATTTGGCGGCGAGTTGGGCCATCGGGTAAGTGATTTCAATCGGCACGAACTCATTTAAAAATGTCCCGCCTATCGGAAATTGATTGTATTGCTCGACTCGCAGGGTCACGGTGGCCTTGTGGCGAAGCGCGTCTGGCAATTCGGCAATCTGGTCGTTGGCACCCGGCGTGGCGAACACGTCCCCCGGTTGGGCGTTGGCGAACGATGGGTCGAGGTTCGTCCAGCCGGAACCGGGGAGGTACGCTTCCACCCACCAATGATCGGAAACGAGCGCGAGCAGGGCGGGGTCGTTGACCGGATCGCTAATCGGCGTCCCGGCGGGGAGCGTGCCCGCGACGCCGGTTTGCGCGACCGCTCCTTGAGCGGCGAACATGCTGGCGATCAGCGTCTGGGCGTCGGCAGAATCCAGTGCCCCGTGCCGATACCGCGCAGGGATGCCCGCCGCGCGCAACATCGCGATCAGCAGGCTGGATTGGTCAACCGAGTTTCCCGCTTCCCCCCACAGGGTGCCACGCGTGCCGCGCAACGAGCCTTTGTACGGGTCATAGCCCAAACCGCGTACAAATTCAAACATCGAGAGCGCATCTTGTCCGAGGGCGGCGGATTTCCAGAGCATATCGGCGTCGCGGGCGTTGGCGTCCACGGTGGGGAGGGTGAAGGCGGGGTCAATCCCGGTTGGGATTAGCACAGCGGGCGGGGCAGTGGCGTTGACCGGTTCGCCCCATCGTGCGGCGGAGACCTGCGCGCCGGTGTCCAGATTGACAAAGCCGGTGCCCTGCGCGGGGGTTTGCAGGGACATCGTGAGGGTCGCGGAGGCTTGCGGGGGCAGATCGGGCAGGGTCCACGTCAGGGTGTTTCCAGCCTGTGCGGGGTTCCCGGAGGCGGCGAGGAGGGTGGTGCCGGGGGTGAGGGTGTCCGCGAGGGTGATCCCGCGCAAGGTGTTGACATCTTCGGAGAGGTCAAAGGCCGCGAGGATATTCACCGTGTCGGTAATGGTGGCGGATACCGCCACGTCGGGCAGGCGGGTGGTGGGGAGGTTGTTGGTGAGGGTGAATTCGACAACCGTCTGCCCGGCGACGTAGGAGGTTTGGACGCGGGAAAGCGCAAGCGGCGATTGGGTTAATGGGGAATTTTGAATAGGGAATTGTGAATTAGGAATGGAGGAGGCGGGCGCGCTGGCGTAGGCGGGAGGGAGCGCGGCGGCGAGTTGGGAGAGGATGAAGAGGAGGACGATCAGGCGGTGGGCCAGTTGGCGATGAGAAGCGGGGGATGATTTCAAGTTGCACCTCAGGGATATGAATTTCATAACAAACCTTCGCGCCAATCGAGGTTTTCGATAAGAAAACCTCGATTGGGGTTAAAGGATTTTGTTCACTGTGGGTGAGTATATTGACGAAGCGATCAGAAAGCGATCAGACTATGCCCAATCTGCGAGCAGACAGTTGAAATTATCCCCATTTTTGGGCGATCTCGCTCTGCTGAACTGTTTTCCCCAAGCATATTTCAATTTGATGGAACATTATCGCTCAAAGGCCTGGAGCACTCGCACCAACGCCTCATACTCCTCTCGGCATTCCGGGCACATCATCAAATGATGTTCGACCAGGGGCATGAGTTGGGCGACGTTTTCCCCCCGTTGGGCACGGTCGGCGTATTCATCCAGCAGGGCAAACACCTCATCGCAGGTCAGTTCCACCTCGCGCGTGTGGGGCAGGCTTTGGAGGAGCATCCCCTCGGCAGGGGTGAACTTTTCCGGCGGAGCGGATTTTTGGAGGGGGTTGAGGCGTTTGACCCAACGGCGAAGGGCGTTCAAAACGTTCATGTGATTTTTTAGATACCAGAACCTGCACAAACCTTACGGATTTCCAAAGGTCGCCAATAAATCTTCGGGGGAGATTCCCTCTTGGGCCAGCCGCCGCTTGAGTTTGAGGCGGGCGTCGTGAATGAGTTTGTACAACGCGTTCCGGTTGGTGTTCATGCGCCGCGCGAGTTCTTCCATCGGCATGCCGGTGAGCGCCATCGCCGTCATCGCCTGGCGTTGTTTGTCGGTCAACTCCTCGGCCATCATCCGCCGCACGCGGGCCATCAGATCCTGCCCTTCGATGATCTGTGCGGGGCTTGCGCTCGGATCGGCCAACCATTTTTCCGTGGGAACCCCGTCGTCCGTCTCCGATATCGCTTCCAACGAGTAATTTTGCCAGCGTTTGCGCCGCAAATCGGAATAGGCCACCCGCACGGCAATTTTATGCACCCAGGTGGTGAACTTGCTTCGTCCTTCAAAGGTATGGAGATGCGCCAAGACCCGAAGCAGGGTTTCCTGCGCGACCTCCTCCGCCAGCGCCTCAAAGCGGGGATCGGAAGGGGTCAGCCACCCACTCAGCGCATAGGGGAGGCCGTGCAAAATTTCCTGGCGCAGATCGGCGAGGGCTTGCGCTTGATGGGGATGGGCGGGGGTGAGGTCTTCAAGCCATTGTTCGTTGGTACGTTCCTGCATGGGGGAAATTATACTGACAAGTTCTAACAAAAAAGTAAGAAACCCCCGGTGCGAGGCACTTGAATCCGCAAAATCAAAAAAAGTGCGCCGCACCGGGTGGAAAAAAGTAAGAAACCACAACGATGCGCGTTCTCTACCCGTGAGACACATCCTATGGAAAGTTCCCCCCCCTCCACCCCCTCCAAAAACTGGCTTCAAGCGCACGCCCAAAAGCTCATCGCTCTGGCGTTTTGGCTCGCCCTGATCGTGGCCTATCAACTCTATGCCCGCGCCAACCAACTCACCGCGTTGGAAGTGGTGCAAAACCTGCTCGACTTTTTGAAAAACGGTCTGTGGGGGCCGGTGCTGTACATCCTCCTGTACGCCATCCGCCCGCTGATCCTGTTCCCCTCCACCTTGCTAACCCTCGCGGGTGGCTTTGTCTTCGGCCCGGTGCTGGGCGTGCTGTACACCATCCTCGCCAGCAACACCTCTTCGACTATCGCCTATTTTGTCGGGCGGTACTTCGGGCAGGGGTTGGTCAACGATGACGGTTCCGACGGCCTGATCCAACGCTACGCCCGCCGAATGCGTGCCAACAGCTTCGAGACCGTGCTCGTGATGCGCTTCATCTTCCTCCCCTACGACGCCGTCAGCTACCTCGCCGGATTTCTGCGGATTCGCTATGTCCCCTTCATCCTCGCCACCGCCCTCGGCTCCATCCCCGGCACTATCGCCTTCATCGGCTTTGGTGCATCCATCGAACGCTTCGACGGTACCATCCCCCAACTCAACCCCGTCACCCTCGGCTTTTCCATCGCCATTTTTATTCTCAGCCTCCTTCTTTCCCGCCTCTTCAAAAAGCGCGAAGGGAGGATTGATGCGTGAAACGTGATTCGTGATTTCACGTTTCACGCATCACGGCTTACCCCTCATCATTCACCATTAAATATTCCCAATTCCTAATTCTCCCTCCCCCATGCCCTCTTCCCACTTCCCCACCATCGTGATTGGCTCCGGCTCCGGCGGCATGACCGTCGGCATTGGCCTTGCCGGGTTAGGGCGTTCGGTCGCCATGATCGAATCCCTCCATGTCGGCGGCGACTGCACCAACGTCGGCTGTGTCCCGTCCAAAACCCTCATCCACCTCGCCCGCAATTTCCGCCCCGGCATGAACCCCGATGAAGTTCTGCGCGAAGTCATCCGCAAGCGCGATGCCCTGCGCGAAAAAGAAACCGAAGAAGTCCAACACACGCCCAACCTGACCTTCATTCGGGGCACGGCACGTTTTTTGGGGCCGAAAACCCTCGCGGTCACGCACGGGGATGAAACCCGCACGCTGACTGCCGACAACATCGTGATCGCCACCGGCGCCCGCCCGCGCGGGCTAGACATCCCAGGCCTGCCCCCGGCCCGCGCGCTCACCAACGAATCCCTCTTCGACCTCACCGACGCCCCCAAGCATCTCGCCATCGCGGGCGCGGGCGTCATCGCGCTCGAAATGGCCTTCGCCTTCCACAAACTGGGGACAAAAGTGACCCTGTTCGCCCTCGATGATCGCCCACTCGCCACCGCCCTCCCCGAAGCCTCCGAAGCCATCCGCGCCGAACTGACCCGCGCGGGCATCGCCACCCATTACGGCACCACCGCCAAACGGTACGACGAAACCACCCGCACCCTCCTCCTCCAACAAGGCGACCGCGAAATCCCCCTCCCTGACGTGGACAAAGTGCTGATCGCCATCGGGCGCGTCCGCAACCTGGAAAAGTTGGAGCTGGACAAAGCCGGGATTCGCACCGACCCCCGGCGGGGGGTGCTGGTCAACGCGTTTGGGGAAACGAACGTGAAAGGGGTGTACGCGATTGGGGACGTGACCCCCACGTCGGCGTTCACCCACTCCGCCAACGCGCAGGGTCGCCGCGTTACCCAGCGGATCGCGTTCCCCTTCCTCCCCGTCGCCAAACAAGAACCGCTTTTCCCCAACGCCACCTTCAGCGACCCCGAAGTTGCCGCCGTGGGCCTCACCCCCAAAGAGATCGCCGCTCGCTATCACCCGAACCTGATCAAACGTGTCCGCGTGGATTTCAAAACCCACACCGACCGTGGCTACACCGACGGCGTGGAAAACGGCTTCATTCTCGTGGACGCCGTGCGCCTGACCGGGCAGATTCTCCACGCCACCATCGTTGGCCCCCGCGCCTCGGAGATGATCTCCTTCTTCACTCTGGCGATGAGCCAAAAAATCTCGCTTTACAAAATCTACCGTCTCGTGTATCCCTACCCCACCTATTCGAGCGGCATCCTCAAACTGGCGGACTTTTTCATGCGCGAGACCCTCACCAACCTGAAAGGCGAACTCTTTGCCTTTTTGCGCTTTCGTTTTGCCCGCCCGTAAGCCTGTTGTAAGAATTATCTATTACAGTCACGTTTGAAAAATCACCCTTTTGTAGTGACGACTTCAGTCGTTAAAGTCAACGATTGAAATCGTCACTCCGTGAAATAACGTGCTTGATTCCCCCAATTTTTTAGGAGAACCCCATCTATGAAACGCATCCTCCTCTTTTTCATCCTTTTCACCCTCCTCACGGGGTGTGCCCCCGCCGCGCCCGCCTCCCAAACCTACGACATCAACGACTGGGACAGTGTCCTCTCTGCCGCCCGCGGCCAAACCGTCAACTGGTACATGTGGGGCGGCTCCGACAGCATCAACGCCTACGTGGACAAATTCTACGGGGAAACGCTCCAGGAACGGTACGGCATCACCCTCAACCGCGTGCCGGTCGCCGACGCCGCCGACTTCGTCAACCAGGTTCTGAGCGAGAAAGAAGCCGGGGTCACGGATGGTGCAGTAGATGTAATGTGGATCAACGGCGAGAACTTTTTCACGCTCAAACAGGCGGACATGCTCTACAAAGACTGGGCGCAAGCCCTCCCCAACGCTGCCCTCGTCAATTGGGATAACCCCGCCATCAACCTGGATTTTGGCACACCCGTGGACAACATGGAAAGTCCCTGGTCCTCCGCCCAACTACAACTGATCTACGACTCCGCCCGGATGAGTGCGGACGAACTCCCCCGCTCCTACGCCGAAGTCAAAGACTGGGCGTGCGCGCATCCCGGACGCTTCACCTACGTCGCGCCGGGGCCGGGTGGCTTTATGGGGACGCGCTTCGTCAAAGGCGTGCTCTACGAACTGAGCGGCGGGGAAGCCCAATGGAAAACGCTCGATCAGGCCGCGTGGGACAAGTGGTCGCCCGCCCTTTGGACCTACCTCAACGAATTGGAACCCTGCCTCTGGCGCGGCGGCGAAGCTTACCCCGCGAACGAACCCGAACTGGTCACGCTCTTTGCCAACGGCGAAGTTGATTTCAGCATGACCCAGGACATCAGCGGCGCGGGACGCTGGATCGCCGATGGCCTGATGCCGGAGACCGCCCGCGCGTTTGTCCTCGACCAATACATGATCGGCGATTTCAACTACGTCGCCATCGCGGCCAACTCCCCGCACAAAGCCGCCGCGCTCGTGCTGGCGAACCTGCTCCTCGAACCGGAATTCCAGGCCGCGCAGATTCTCCCCGAAAACGGCTTTGGTCTGGGCTATGCCATTGACGTGACCCGCGTCACCGACCCCACCGCAAAAGCCCAACTCGAAGAATCCGCCAGCAAACTCGGCGACTCCGCCACCCCCGCTTCCGATCTCGCCCGCGCCCTCGCCGGGGACACCGCCCCCGAATATCAGGCATTGGTGGAACAGGGGTGGTTGGAGAATGTGGTACAAAAGTAGAACGAAAAGTAGACAGGTAAACAGGTACATGTCTACCTGTTTACCTGTATCCCCCCTCTTCCCCATGCGCGACCGCCTCATCTTCTCCCCCTGGCTGGCCCTGGCCCCGGCGCTGACGCTGATCGTCTTGCTGTTGGGGGCGGGGCTGATCTATGGCGTGGCCCAAAGTTTGGGCGTGATCACCGTCATCGGGCAGAGCACGCCCAGCCTGGAGGCGTACCGCAACCTGTTCACCGGGCAGGGCATGGCGGGGCGGGAGTTTTGGGGTTCGTTGGGCTTTTCGCTGTGGGTGAGTTTGACCGCGACAGGGATTTCGGCCTTTCTCGCGCTTTTGGTGGGGGTGTGGGCGTCCAAAAGTCCGCGGGACACGCTTGCGCTGAACAGCAATCTGGCGTTTCCGCATCTGGTTTGGGCGGTGGGCCTGCTCCTGCTCCTGTCGCAAAGCGGCTTGCTCGCGCGGTGGGCGGCCTCGCTCGGGCTGATCTCCCTCCCGGCAGAGTTTCCCGTCCTGGTACGGGATAAATACGGCCTCGGCATCATTCTCAGCTACATCGGCAAGGAAGTGCCTTTCCTCTCGTTGTTAGTGATCTCCGTCTTACGAACCCAGCCCGAAGGCTACAATTTGGTGGCTGAAAACCTGGGGGCGAATCGCTGGCAGGGTTTGCGGTTTGTCACTTTGCCGTTGGTTTTGCCTGCTTTGCTTTCTGGGGCATTACTGGCGTTTGCGTTCATTTTCAGCAGTTATGAAGTCCCCGCACTGTTGGGGGTGAACTATCCCCGCATGTTACCGGTGTTGGCTCTCCGCTTTTTCAGCGACCCCGACCTGCGCGCCCGCGCCGATGGCATGGCGATCAGCCTGGTGATCACCCTCATCACCCTCTTCGTGGCGTGGCTGAGTCTTCGGAAAAGCGAACAATGAAAACTTTCACGTTTCACGCCTCCCGCCTCGCGCTTTACACCCTCCTCGCCGCGCCGTTGGGCGTGTTTATCCTCTATGCCTTCTCGACGGGCTGGTTTTTCCCCGCGCCGTTTCCCGTGGAATGGACGAATACCGCCTTCGCCCGTGCCCTGCAAGACCCCCGCACCCTGTCCAGCCTGCGGGATAGTCTGGTGATCGCCGGGGCGGTCAGTCTGCTGTCGGTGGTGATTGGTTTTCCGGCGGCGCGGGCGCTGGGGTTGCGACGTTTTCGGGGGCGGCAGGCCGCGTGGATCATGCTCTACCTGCCGACGGTCGTGCCCCCGTTGGCGGTGGGAATGGGATTGAATATCCTGTTCCTACAAATCGGATTGGCGGGCACGATCCCCGGCATCGTTCTGGCCCATCTTGTGCCCGCGTTGCCGTATGTCACGTTTACGCTGGCGGGCGCGTTTGCCCGGTATGATGAAGCCTATGAATTCCAGGCGTGGGTGCTCGGCGCGGGCGCGTGGCGGACGCTGTTCACCGTCACCCTGCGGATGCTCGCGCCCAGTCTGGCGGTCGCCGCCTTGTTCGCGTTCCTGATCTCGTGGAGCCAGTATCTGTTGACGTTGCTGATCGGTTCGGGGCGGGTGATTACCCTGCCCGTGTTGCTATTCTCCGCCGCGGCGGGAGGCAACCCCGTTACCATCGCGGTACTGGCCCTGATCTTCCTGGCCCCGCCCGTGTTGGTGATCCTGCTCACGGCCCGCCACCTGCACGGGGACGAATTACGAGAACAATACTAATGACTCAGGTAAACCTCCTCGCCCTCACCAAACGTTACCCCACCCGCTCTGCCCCGGTGCTGGATGATTTTTCGCTGTCTGTGGGGGATGGGGAATTGCTCGCCCTGTTGGGGCCGTCGGGGTCCGGGAAGTCCACCCTGCTCAAGCTGATCGCCGGGATCGAGCGCCCGGATGCCGGGGACATTCACTTCGACGGGCGGAGTATCCTGTCCGTGCCGCCAAACCAGCGCGGGGCGGTGATGATGTTCCAAAAAGCGTACCTGTTCCCCTTTTTGAACGTGGAAGAAAACATCGGGTTCGGCCTGCGGGTGAAAGGGGTGCCCGCGCCCACCATTCGCGCGGAGGTGAGCCGCTTGCTGACCCTGATCGGCTTACCGGGGATGGAAAAGCGCAAACCCGGTCAACTTTCTGGGGGGGAGCAACAACGCGTGGCACTGGCCCGCGCGCTCGTCACCAACCCCAAACTGTTGATGCTGGACGAGCCATTGAGCAGTCTGGACACGTCCGTCCGGTTGAATTTGCAGGAAGCGATCCGGCAGATTCAGCGGGAGTTGGGAATTACGACGATTTTTGTCACGCACGATTTGGGGGAGGCGATGGCGATGGCGGACCGAATGGCGATTTTATTGGACGGGAAGATTGTGGCGGTGGATGCCCCCGCGACCCTGTTCCATCGCCCGCCCAACCGCGTGGCGGCGCAATTTATGGGGGTTTCGACCTTTTTGACGGGGGCGCAGGTGGGCGCGGAGGACTGTTCGAGGTCGTACGCCATTCGCCCGGAGCATATCCGCGTACAAAAAGAAGGCTGTCCGGGAGCGGTGCCCGGTGAAGTGCGCGATTGTGTTTTCCGCGGGGAATATGTCGAATATCAGGTAGCGACGGCGGCGTTCACCGTGCGAGCGCGGATGTCCATGCCTGCGCCGCTCTTTCCGCCGGGGGAGCGGGTGTTTGTGAAATTTCCGCAAGAGCATGTGTTTGAGGTGGTGGCGTGAAGCCCCGCGGCCTTTCGCCCGCGGAGACGGTGAAGTTTTATGACGCGTGGGGGGCGCGCCAGGATGGGGCGGGGTATTACGAGGATGAGACGTTGGCGGAGTTGGCGCGATTTGCGGATTTTGAGCGGGCGACCGCGGTGGTGGAGTTCGGATGCGGCACGGGGAGTTTTGCGGAGAATCTGCTGGCGAACCGCCTGCCCTCGGAAGCGACGTATTGGGGGTGTGATGTGAGCGAGACGATGATCCGGTTGAGCCAGGAAAGGTTGTCCCGGTTTGGGGCGCGGGTGAGGGTGTGGCAATCTGCAGGGGAGGCCGCGCTTCCGTTGGCGGCAGGGTGCGCCGACCGGTTTGTGTCCAATTACGTGTTGGATATTCTATCGGAGGGGGAAATCCGGGCGGTGATCGGGGAGGCCGCGCGGGTGCTGACCCCCGGCGGCCTGCTATGCCTGACCGGGTTGACGCATGGCAAGGGGGTGGTCTCGAAAATCTGGACAGCGTTTTGGAATTTGCGCTTTGATCTGAATCCCAAATGGGTGGGGGGATGCCGTCCGGTCGCGTTGCTGGAATTTTTAGGGGCGTGGGAAGTATTGCATCACACGGTCGTTGTGGCGCGGGGGATCAGTTCGGAAGTGTTGGTGGCGCGGAAAAGGTAACTTCGCCGGGGGATTTTTATGCCTCGTAGTGGCGATTTCAATCGCTCTCAACGACTGAAGTCGTCACTACGCAACATGCAGGTTTAGCGCACTACTCGCGGGCACGAAACTTTTTAAATCGCTGAATCACACTCGGCCCAAACAAATACCCTGCCAACACCAGATTAATCCCCACTTCCACCCAGAAAAATTGATCGGCGTAGTGCGCGCGGTCCCAATAGCTGACCGGGCTAAAAAACCGGATGTGCCACTCAAACGGCCAAAACAACACCGGGCCATCGTCATAGTGCGTCAGAATATCCACCACCGAATGAACCATGCACCCGAAGACAAACGACAGGGCATTGTGCCCGCGTGTGTTGGGTTGGTCAAAATAACGCCAGAGCAAGGCGGCGTACAAGATCAGCGCGGTGGGGGAGTGAAGGAAGTTATGACTGGCGATCCACCAGGGGTTGTTGAAATACAAGTCCGAGAAAGCGTTTTCCATCATGTTCCGCGCGTTGTCGGGGGTGAGGAAACGGGAATAGATGAAATACCCCACCGACAGCACCCCCAACGCAAAATCCGGGGCGACGGACCCCCACAGGAATGCCTTTTTCGCAAGTTTATACCGCCCTCCCCACTTTTTTTCGAGTGCGGCGTTGATGACGAGATGGGAGGGGACGGTATTCATTGGAAGAGGATGTGTAAAGAAATCATAAGAGGTAGCAGGCTGAGCGGAGGGGTGAGCGGACGCCTTGGGTAGTCGAACCCCGTAGTCGAAGGGTGCGGGGCAAACGGGCTACTTTTTTGGGGGAACGTGTTTCCATGCGAGGCGGTTTTGCTGTTTCCTGCGCCACCGCATGTAGGGGATGGAGTACACGATCTGGTCGTGGACGGCTTTTCGGAGCAGGTCCACCATCGTCAGGTTGCCAAAAAAGTGCTGGCGGTACGCGCCACTGCCCATAAACCCGCCTTCCTTCTTCAGCAGAGACAGGCGAATTTTGTTTTTCGGGAGATGGTTTTTGCCATCCAATACCGCCCGAAACGGTTGCGGCAACCAGGGGAATTCCGTAAACAGGCGATACGCCTCGGCTACCACGCGGTCCACGTCCGCTTCATCGTCGGGGTTCACGGCGTCGAACAGGGCGTCCACCCGTTTTTGGATGGCGAAAAAGCCCTCGAACCCGCCCCCTGCCAGGCGGTTGTTTTTGAGCAGGGTGAGGTATTCCGCGCGGTCCCGTGCCCGGAAGCGCGCCATGCTCAACATCAAATATTCCAGATACGCCCCCAACAGCCACTGAATGGAATAAATGCGCCACAACTTGGGGTGGCCCCACGACTTGATCGAGTTCACCGTCACCTGATCGTGCATCTCCACATACCGGAGCGTGATGTCTTCGAGCGGTTGAAACGCCTGGGCGGAGTAATCCCCGGTCTGTTTGGCTTTGAGGAGCAAATCCGCCAGCACCATCACCGTCATGTGGGTGACGTACAACCCTTTGGAATACAGCGGATCAATGAACCCGGCGGCGTGCCCCAACAGGGCGAACCGATCCCCCACCACCTTTCGCGAGGAGTACTGCAACCGATCCGCCCGCACCCACCCGCGCACCGCCCGCGCCCCCTCAAACTGTTTTTGCATCGCGGGATACTGGGCCACAAACTCAAAAAACTCCTCTTCCGGGCTGACATCTTTGCGAACGGGGTACAGGCGCGGATCGAGCAAAAGCCCCACACTGCACAGGGGATTTGTCGCCTCCTCGAAGTTGTTAAACGGAATCACCCACAACCACCCGCCACGAAAGATGTGGTGCAACGTGCCCTCGGACCAGCGAAACGGTTGGCCGTAGGTTTCCCGTGGGAGGTGGACATCGTTGAAGCAGGGGACATCCACCATGTGGGTGAACATGCCGCGCGTGTGGGTCTTGAGATTCAGATCGCGGAACCCCATCTGATCCGCGACCAGGGAACGGAACCCGCCCGCGTCCACCAGATACCGGGCGTGGAATGTTTGCCCTTTCCCGGCAGTGATCGTGACCCGGTCGGGGTGCAGGTCCACGGCGGAGACCGGCGTCCCCTGCAGGACGGTGGCCCCATACGAGATCGCGACCGAGGTCAGAAAGTAGTCGGTGTCCTGCCGGTACAAGTGAAGTTCGTGCCCGTAGGGTTCTTTGGGGATGATCGCTTGCAAGGAATGGGCCGGGTTGGGCATTTCACCAGGGACATGGTGGACAAAGCCGAAGTGGCGTTTGACCCCGTGCGTGCTCCCCGCGTGGAGGAGGAAATTCTCCGAGCTGAAGTAGGCCAGTTCCGGGACGTTGTAATATTCGGCGAGGGCGCGCATCATTTCCGAGGTTTCCAGAATGGTGGATTCGCCCACGGCAAATTTGGGGTGAACGCCCGCTTCAAAGACAATGACGGAGAGACCGTGGCGGGCGAGGATCGCGGCCAGGGTGGAGCCGCCCATCCCGGAGCCGATGATAGCGACATCGTAGATGGAGTCGATTTGAGAGGGTGGAAGCGTCATTTGAGCTTTTGAATTTCCTTGAGCAAATAGGCAACCGAGGGGCGGTCGGTGGGGTCGTAACTGCGATAGGCCATGCGTAAAATGCCACGAGAGTCTATCAGAAAATTGCCGCCGAGTTGGGTGGTGTCATCCCCGCCGGAGCCGGGGGAGCGCCAGCCTTTTAACTGCATCCGCGCGTAGGTCCACAGGGTGCGGAGGTTGCGGGAACGCCAAAACGATTGTTCCAGTCCGTAGGCTTGATACACAGTGCGTTCTCGGTCTAACAGGACTTCAAAATTGTGGCACGCTTCGTTAAGCCATTGTTGAACGGCGGGAAGGGTGCCGAACGAGACGATGACGACGCGCGTGTGGAGGCGGATAAATTGTTCGTGGTCGTGACACAACTGTGTCACATGCGCCCGGCAGGGTATTCAGCCAAGGTGGCGCAAAAAGACGAGAAGCAGTGGCCCGTTGGCATGGAGATCAGGCAGGGCGCGCGGGGTGCCTTCGACGGAGTTGAGGGAAAAGGTGGGGGCGGGGTGTCCGGGTTGGGCGGAGGGCTTTGGCATGTGTTTGGGGGTTAAAGCGTTTTCCAGGCCCAGATCAGCCGTTGGAGGACGGTCACGAACACCAGTCCGCCGAAGATGAAGAACAGCGGCACGATATGGGCGGGGAATAACAGGAAAATGTAATAGACAATGATCGTTTCCAGCGCACCCATCAACCCGGCGGGCATGATCACGGTGGTGGTGAGTTCCGGGTCTCTGGCGTTGCGCTTTTCCAAAATGGCGGCGAGATACATCCACGAGGCGCTGTTGACATAAAAACTGATCAGCATGAAGGTCAGCGCAAAATAGCGTTCCAGGCTGGGGGCGTTTAAAACGAGGCCGAAGGGGATCACCGCGTAGATGACGAAATCCAGGACGATGTCCAGGTAGCCGCCGAAATCCGTTTGCCGGTGATGGACGCGCGCCACCATCCCGTCGAGGGCGTCCAGGATGCGGTTGAGGCTCCAAAACAGCACGGACCCCCACACCTGCCCTTGCCACGCGAGGACGGCACAGGTCAGCCCGGCGACCAGCGCGACCCAGGTGATGTGGTTGGGAGAAAGTTTGCCGAGCCGGGCAATCAGCGGATCGCCGACCCGGTCACGAGCACGTCGCAAAGAGTCATCAAACATGCTTACCTGGAAAGCATGAAGGGCTAAGTTCTTACGGATGAAAAATGAAGAGGAATGACGGGTTGAGGCTGTGGAGGCACAACAGGTTCGTTAACCCAACCCCGGAAACGTATCGTGATAGACGTTTCCGGGGTTGAGCCGTTTTTTTAGTTTTTCGAAGATGTGGCCGGACTTTCGGCCATTACTTCGGGGATTTCTTTGTGGCGTTTTCTTGTTACGCCAATCTGGTAGGGGACATCGATGATGACAATATCCTGGTACACCTGCAAACGTGTCCGTAAAAAGTTCGCCGTTTGGTTGTGTAAGAGGTTTTCCATGAGGTTGTCGGAGACAAATTCCGGGATGACAACGGTGATGACCTGATCGGGGAATTCCACCGTATTTACCTTTTTGATGTAGTCTACCAACGGGGTCAAGATATCCCGGTAGTCGTAAAAAATTGCCTCAAGTTTGATGCCTTCTGTAATTTCCGGGAAACGTTCCCAACGAATTTTGAACCGCTCTAAGGTGGCCTGGTCGGTTACGATGGTGACGGCCCGCACATCCGTCGAGAGCCGTTGGGCGTATCGTAAGGCTTGTAATGAACAGCGGTTGATGTCGCCAATGGGGATGATGACCGCTTCGGCAATCGGGGGGAAATCCTCTGAGGTCAGGTCTTTTGTTCGCAAGCCAAGTTTTACTTCTTGATAGTGGTGGTCAATCGAATTGAACATATACACTAACAAGGGAATTGCCACGACGACGATCCATGCGCCTTCTGTAAATTTGGTCGCGATCAGGACGATCAAAACCATAAAAGTGACTACGGCGCCAATTGCATTAACGGCACGCTTCCATCCGGTTCCAGTTTCATAGTGAATGCGGGTGTATTGGGTTTCCAGCACCTCCCCTGGTTTCAACTTGGAAATTCTGCCCATTAGGCGGAACATCCCAGCCTGTGAGAGGCTGAAACTTAACATTACCCCTAAAGCGTAGAGGGGAAGCATGGCAATCTCATCCGCGTGAAAGATGATGACAATGATGGAAGACACGACGGCAAGCGTCATAATGCCACTGCCATAAACCAGCCGATCCCAGCGATTTTGCATCCAGCGCGGCATAAATCCATCTTTCGACAAAAATGAACTCAGCCTGGGAAAATCTTGAAAACCGGTATTAGCGGCCAAAAACAGAATCAGGGCGGTAAAAATTTGCACCCAATAATAAAGGAAACCAGTCCCGGTGATCTGGCGGGTCATTTGGGACAAAATACTCTCCCCGTGGGAGGCCTCAGGGATTAGCCCCAAGTGTGTGGAAAGATAGGTAATGCCGATGAACAAGGCCATTGCCATTACCCCCATCGCGACCATCGTTTGGGCGGCATTTTTTGACTCCGGGGCCTGGAACGCTTTCGTCCCATTGCTGATTGCTTCGATCCCGGTCAAGGCTGTACACCCTCCGGCAAACGCCCTCAACAACACCCAAAGGTAAGCAAACCCCGAAAGGGCCGCACCTTCCACCATCTCATGCGTTTCCGGGACAATGGGCGTCAAACCAAACCAGCCCCAATAACGTACCAGCCCGATCCCAATCACCAACAAAACGCCCCCCACAAACGCATAAGTTGGTACAGCGAAGATCGTCCCACTTTCTCGGACCCCTCTTAAGTTGACCCAGGTGATTAATAGAATGGCCGCCAAGGCCATCCAGACGCGGTATTCGACCAGCTCCGGGAAAGCCGACGTGACCGCACGTACCCCAGCCGCGGAAGACACGGACACGGTCAACACGTAATCTGTCAATAATGCTCCCGCGGCGATGAGTGACGGGATTTTTCCCAGATTATCCTTTGTAACCGTATAGGCCCCACCGCCGTCTGGATAATGGATGATCGTTTGAATGTAGCTAAAAATCACCATCAAGACCAGGGCGGCGACTCCCAACCCAAGTGGTAAGGTCATACTTAAAGCCCCGGTTCCCAAAACAAGGAGCACACTCATAATGGCCTCGGTCGCGTACGCATTACTGCTGATGGGGTCCGACGCAAAGACAGCCAATGCACGCACTTTATCCAGACGCTCATGCGCCTCGCGGCTGGTGGGGAAAGGTTCACCGAATAAAAAACGACGAATTGTTGGGATAGCCATAGATGATTGTTCCTGGGAGAAATGTTGAAAGGTTTATCGCCCGCGTATTTTTTGGGCGTTTCGGATGGCGGTAATCGGCCCATGTTTTGGCTTACTTTGGCCTAATGGTATGGGCACACCTCCGCGCAACCACCCCACCCTGACCTACGCTGGGTGAGGCTAATTACACACCATTTTACTTTTGGTGAAAAGGACACGTTTGGGTACAAGACCCAAGAAATGTACCACTCGCATATAAAGAAATCATAAAAAAAGATGCCATGTGCATAAAGAAAAAATAAAAACGCCCTGGGGGAAAGGCCCGGACGTGGTTTGGCTCATTCGTCAGGGGAAAATCGATACCCAATTCCGGGTTCGCTGAGTAAATAGCGGGGGTGTTTCGAGTCAGCCTCCAATTTTTTGCGGAGCTGGCTCATATATACGCGTAGATATTCTACGTTGCTTTCGTATCCCCCGCCCCAAACTTTCATTAAAATATTTTGATGTGTGAGCACCCGCCCCATATTTTTGACCAGGTAGGTGAGCAGACGAAATTCTGTCGCGGTGAGTTTAACCTCAGTCCCTTTTCGTGTCACAAGATGCGCGCCAAGGTCAATCACCAAATCTCCAGCCGTGACGATCACTTCTTTTGTGGCTTCCACAGACTGGGCGGAGTGGCGTAAGGCCACGCGGATCCGTGCAAGTAGTTCTTCGATGCCGAAGGGCTTAACCAGATAGTCGTCTGCGCCCTGATCGAGCGCGCGCACTTTGTCGCGTTCATCTTCCCGCACGGAGAGGACGATGATCGGGATTTGCGTCCACTCCCGCAGGCGACGGCAAACTGTGAACCCGTCCACGTCGGGCAGACCAAGATCGAGAATAACCAGATCTGGGAGCGTGGTGGCGGCCAGGGTCAGGCCTTCTTCGCCGCGCCCGGTGGCGGTCACGCGGAAATGTTTGGCCAGCAGGATCGTGCGGAGGGCGCGGAGAATTTGCGGTTCGTCGTCAATGACCAGGATGTGCGGTTGGGGCGTCATAGGATTTCACTCTCCAGGGCAGGGGGGGGATGTCCGTTCCAGGCCAGGGGGAGGGTAAAACAAAATGCGAACCCACCCGGCAGGTTTTCCGCCCAGATATTTCCGCCGTGTGCTTCCACAATCCCCTTGCAGATTGACAGCCCCAGCCCCGTGCCTGTGACCCGGTCTGCATTTGTCACGCGATGAAATTTATCGAAAATACGCGGCAGATGCTCGGCAGGGACAGGTGGCCCCTGATTGGTCACGCGCACGGACAAGTTTTGGGGAATTTCGGCGCGCGCCAGAATTTGAATGTCCGTGTGTGCGGGCGCGTATTTGATGCTGTTGCTGATCAGGTTGGTGAAGACCCGTTGAAGTTGATAATAGTCTACCGGCACGAGGGGCAGGTTGTCCGGCACGTCAACCAGCAGACGATGTGCTTCCAGCCCTCGCCGCATTCGCCCTGCCGCCGACTCTACGATTTCGGCCAAAACATTCCAGTTGCGGTCGGGTTTCAGCGCCCCCGCTTCAAGGCGGGACATATCCAGCAGGTTGCCGACGAGTTGGTTCAGTTGATCGGTCTCTTCGTCCACCACGGCAAGCAGTTCTTCTCGCACAGCGGCGTCATCCCAACTCACTTCGCTACTGAGTAAACTGGTGATGGAGGCTTTGATGGTGGCTAATGGCGTGCGGAGTTCGTGCGAAACCGATGAAAGCAGGGCAGATTTCATCCGGTCGCTTTCTTCCAGCACTTGGGCGCGGGTTTCGGCTTGCAAAAGGGTGGCCCGTTCCATCGCCAAGGCGGTTTGAGTCACAAACGTTTGAAGCATTTGTTTTTCGGAAACGTTGAGCGGAGTTTCTCGCCACAGATGAAATTCCCCTAACAGGCGGTGTGCGGCTGAAATCGGCTGGATGATATCTGGGACACCGGAGGGCGCGGTCTGATCCGTGGGGGTCGCCACCGAGATCGGGGCCTCCGCGGGGGTGGAAAGGTTCGCGCGCACGAACCTGGCCCGAAACGTTTCCTGCGCCTGGCTCACCAACACATGCGCGATTTCCGGCAGATCGTTCACCCCCACAAGCCGCACACTCAATTCATATAACCGGGTTGTTTCCAATTCTCTGGCCTGCGCGGCTTCTAAATTTTTCCGGGCGCGGCCCACCAATTGACTCGTCAATACGACAACCAGAAAAAAAATAGCCAACCCAATCAAATCCTGCGTATGGAGAACATCAAAAGTATAGTACGGGCGCGTAAAAAAGTAGTTTAGCGCTAGAAATGCCGAAAACCCCGAAACCAACCCAGGGCTTAGCCCCCAAAGGGTTGTGCTCACCAAAACCGGGATCAGATAAACCAACGCAATGGTAGAAGTGCTTAAAAAATCCCGTATAAAAAATAGAATGGCAGTGGTAAGGAGAGTTATCACCACTGCCAGAATAAGCTTTAGGGAAGGAGATAAAACGGCTTTCACATGATAAGTGTACCATGCCGCGGGAAGAGACACTCGGTCCCATTGCCCGTCGTTTCACTCCACCTTAAACCGATACCCCACCCCCGGCTCCGTCAAAATAAAACTGGGCCGCGCGGCGTCCGGCTCGATCTTCCGGCGCAAATTGCTGATATTCACCCTCAGCATGTGGTATTCACTTTCGTACCCCGTGCCCCACACCTGCCGCAACAACTGCTGATGCGTCAACACCTTACCCGCGTGCGTGATCAGCACCCGCAGCAGGTCATATTCCGTCGGGGTCAGTTTGACTTCCACGCCACTCACTTTCACCAAACGGTGCGTAAAATCCACGGCCAGCGCCCCTTCCGTAAAGGTCGTTGTGGTCTCCGGGCGGACGGCACGGCGCAGAGCGGCCCGGATGCGCGCCATCAGTTCCCCCGCGTGGAACGGTTTGGTCAGGTAATCGTCCGCGCCCGCGTCCAGCGCGGCGATTTTGTCCGTCTCCTGTTCCCGCACGGACAGGATAATGATCGGGATTTCCGTCCACTCCCGCAGGCGGCGCGTGACTTCGATGCCGTCCATGTCCGGCAAACCCAGATCGAGAATCACCAGATCAGGCCGGTGCTGGACGACGGCGGCGAGCGCTTCCTGCCCGTTGGCGGCCTCGTGTACGGTGTGGCCGTGGGCGGTTAATGCGGTGGATAGAAAACGACGAATCGCCCGCTCATCATCCACGATGACGATCACGATACCGGCGGAAACAGAACTTCCGTGGTCGGTCATGGGACGTTCTCCATTTTCGGGGTCGAAAGGGGGAGGGCGAAGGTGAACAGGGCACCACCCCCCGCGCGGTTCTGCGCCCAGATCCGCCCCCCATGCGCCTCCACAATCCCCTTGCTGATGGACAACCCCAGGCCGGTTCCCCCCACCCCGCCGGCGCCCGCTCCGCCCGCCGATTGCCGTACCCGGTAGAACTTGTCAAAAATTCGTTCCTGTTCCGCCTCTGGGATGCCGTTTCCCCGGTCGGCAATTTCCACCAACACCTCGCGCGCGTACACCATCGCCCGGACCAGAATCGGCTTGTCGGGCGGGGAATATTTGTCGGCATTATCCAATAAATTGACGATCACCTGCACCACGAGCACAAAATCCATCGGCACCAGAGGCATGTCGCTTGGCAAACTGAGTTTCACTTCCCGGTGGCGCAGACGAGGCCCCAATTGGGAGAGCGCGACCCCTATCGCATCCTGCAAATCCCCCGGCTTGAGGGCGATGCGGAGCGCCCCCGATTCCAGCCGGGTCATGTCCAGCAGATTGCCGACGAGCCGGTTCAAGCGGTCGGCTTCTTCGGCGGCAGTGGCGAGCAAATCCTGGCGGGCGGGTTCGTCCAACAGGGGCGCCTCCTCGCGCAGGGCGCTGAGCGCGCCCGTGATCGAAGCGAGAGGGGTGCGAAGGTCGTGGGAGATGGAGTTGAGGAGGGCGGTTTGAAGTTTTTCCGTTTCCTGCAACAGTTGGGCGTGGCGCGCTTTTTCGGCAAACTGCACCCGCTCAATCGCGAGCGCGGTCTGACTGGCGAAAGATTCGAGCAGGCGGCTTTGTTCGGGCAGAATGGGCAGACGGTTTTCGGGAAACACGCCCAGCACCCCGATCCCCTCCTGGCTTTGCAGGGGCAGGTACAAGCCCTCCGCCCCGGTCAGGGTATCGGTGCCGTGCCCGGCGGGTTGGCCCTTCTCGTAGGCCCAGGTTGCCACGGCTTTTTCGTGGTCGGTCAGCGTCAGCCCGTTGCTCATCGCGAGCGGACGGATGTCCTCATGTTCGTGGATAAACAGCACCACCCGTGCCCCCACCAGTTTTTCCGCGTGCGTAACAACGGCTTCCCCGATGTTGATCAGGTCAGCGGCGGTGGCGAGGGCGCGGCTAAGTTCGTATTGTGCGGCGGTTTGCGCTTCCCGACGTTGGGCGGTGCGGGCTTGCTCGCGGACGCGCGAGGCCAGGTTGCCCGTCACAAATCCGGTGCCCAGAAAAGCGATAAACGTCAAAATGTATTCGGCATCGGAAACGGCAAAAAGATAATAGGGGGGAATGAAGATGAGATCGAAAGCAATCACCCCTAACAGGGACGCCAGGATCGCCGGAGACCGCCCCCACCACACGGCGGCCATCACCACCGCGATGAGATAGAGCATGACCAGGTTGGTGGGTTCGATGACCCCGCGCAAAGGCAGACCGATCAGGGTGACGGCAAGGATCAGCAGGGTGCTTTGTAACCACCGTTTCCAACGGTGTTGGAGCATGGGCGAGGGTAGGGTAAATTCGACTTTTCCCTCATCCCCTGGCTCGGCACTGATTACGTACACATCAATGTGCCCGCTGTGGTGAATGATCTGGTCCACAATCGAACGCCGCATCATCGCCGCCCATCCGGTGTGAATAGGTTTCCCCGCGACAATTTTGGTGATGTTGTTGGCGTGGGCGTAGGTGAGGATCGCTTCGGTGACGGAATTGCCGGGCAGGGTGAGACTCTTGGCCCCCAACTCATCCGCCAGGCGCAAAGCGCGGGTGATCCGATCGTGATCGGCGTCGGACAGTTGGGTTTGATCGGGGAGTTCGACGTAGACGGCGAACCATTCCGCGTTGAGCCGGTTCGCCAGCCGCCGCGCGGTGCGGACGAGCCGTTCACTGAGCGGGTTGGGGCCAATGCACACGAGCAGACGTTCCCCCGCAGGCCAGGGTCCGGCGATGGCGTGGGTTTGCATGTACGCCCGCATTTGTGCGTCCACCCGGTCGGCGGTGCGGCGGAGGGCCATCTCGCGGAGGGCGGTGAGATTGCCGGGGCGGAAAAATTTGCGGGTCGCCCGCGCGGCTTGATCGGGCACGTACACTTTGCCTTCGTCCAACCGTTGGCGGAGTTCGGCGGGGGGGAGGTCAATCAACTCGATCTCGTCCGCCTCGTCCAGCACCCAATCGGGCACCGTTTCCCGCACGATGATCCCCGTGATTTGTGCGACGACATCGTTCAAACTTTCGAGATGTTGAATGTTGAGCGTGGTGTGAACGCCAATCCCCGCCTCTAGCAGTTCTTGAATATCCTGGTAGCGTTTGTCGTGGCGGCAACCGGGGGCGTTGGTGTGGGCGAGTTCGTCCACGAGGGCGATGTGCGGCTGGCGGGCGAGGACCGCGTCCAAATCCATTTCGGGAATGGACACGCCCCGATATTCAATGGACTGCCGGGGGATGATTTCCAGGCCCTTGAGCATTTCTTCCGTTTCCGCGCGTTTGTGCGTTTCGACATATGCCGCGACAACATCCGCCCCTTCCGCGCGGAGTTGTTGCGCCGCTTCCAGCATGGCAAACGTTTTCCCGACGCCTGCGGCGTATCCGAGGAAGATTTTGAATTTCCCGCGTTTTTGCCGCGTTTCTTCGCGCTGGACGTGTTCGAGGAGTTGATCGGGGTTGGGGCGGGTGGAGGGGGGCATTTTTTTTGATTCTACCCCATCCAATCTCTACCTCAATGGTATGAAACGTTCTTAGACGAACTCAAGGGCACGCTTTTGCCACATCTCGACATTCACGCCCTTAATCAACAGCCACAAAGGGAACAGTAATTCGCCTATGAATGTAAATTGGCTAACCGTGATTTCAAGGTTGGGGAAAAAGAATGGGGCAAAGAAATCAATGAGGTAGCCAAAGCATCCAATCATCAGCAGAATCCCCAGAAATTTTGGCAGAAAACCTGACTTGAAAACTAGATAGCCCATAGGGAACAGCCAAAAACCCCAAAAGATACTGGCGATGCTCACCCCATAATCGTGCATGTCTAAAAAGAAGACTACTAGCGCCTGCAACTGTGCCGTGTTGAAAACGGCTAGATGGTCAGTACCGTTCAGTAGCGCTAGAACGGCAAACTGATTAATTTCGCTCAACATGGCAATAGGTGCGGCGAGGAAAATAAATATCACCATTAGTGAAGCCATGTACTTATTAACGGATTTCAGAAGCTGGTATAGGGTCAGCACCACAGAAATGTTGACAATCTGGATGAGGAGAGCAGTCAGAATGCTAAGGCGATAGACCGATATGGAGTTAGCGATGTTCGTCGCGGTTGCTGTGGCATCTCCCGGTACAACAAATGCAATAGGAACGTACAGTAGTCCAAAAATACCAAGTGGCAAGAGAAGTAAATAAAGGAACCCTGCAAGCCTGGCTGTTCTCTGGATAGATTTCGTATCTTCTTTGGTTGTCATCGTTTTTCCTTTCTAAGTAAATATTTTTAAAATTCTTTCAACAAGTCACTTAACACGCTAAAAGTTTATTTTACTGAGCTTTGGGAATAGTCTACGTCAATATATTCTGTAAGTTGCAAATCCAATGCCATATTCAATCGCAACACATTGACCCGCGCCTCGCCGAAAAACCCGAACTGTCTGCCTTCGGTGAATTCATCTACGAGCTGACGAACCTGCTCTTCCGTGATGCCTCGCGCGCGCGCAACGCGGGCCACCTGGTACAACGCGGCGGCAACGCTGATGTGCGGGTCCAGCCCACTCGCGGAGGCGGTGACCAGATCAACGGGGATGGGCAGGGTGTTGTCCGGGTCGGCGGCTTTGAGGGCATCTATGCGCGCTTGCACCCTATCGGTCAACGCGGGATTCAACGGGCCGTAGTTGGAGCCGGAGGAGGCGGTCAGATGTTCGGCATTGAAGGCGTTGTAGGCAACCGTGCCCGTCGCGGATAGCCGCCCCCAAAAGTATTTCGGATCATCAAAGGACTGGCCGATCAGTTCCGACCCCACCGGTTGCCTGTCTTGCACGATCAGACTCCCGTTGGCTTGATGGGGGAAGATGACCTGGGCAACGGCGGTGACCGTCAGGGGGTAGATCACGCCGGTGACGAAGGTGAGGAGACATAAGATGATGAGGGCGGGTTTGAATTGAGAGAACATGGGGTTTCCTGTTGATGATTTGTTCGTAGTGAGGCACACCAGTGCCGTGTTTGTGGGGACAGCTTGCACGTCCCCGCACTATCCCGCACTGCCGTGCGTGACTACAAACGAATGGGTCTAACGCCGTTTGGCTTTCAGCATTTTTAGATAATGAATCTGTTGTGGATTGAGATTCTGGCGCTCAAATTGGGCTTGTTCGGCTTCGCGTTGTTTATGTTCGACGAGTTCTTGTTGTTCCCGTTCTTCTTCCTGTTCTAATGCAATGGCGTTTGCCGTCACCCAACGCCAGATCAACCAGTATCCAAACACGACAATCCCGATTTGAGAGGCGGTGCGGACTGTGGTCGTGAGGACCATTCTCTGCGCCAGGAATAGTGCAGTGATCATGCCAATGAACAATCCATTTACGAGCCACCAGGAGGGTTTACGCTTCTTTTGCATGTTCCACCTCCACCAACCGGGTCCGCTCCAACGCTTGTGCGGCTTGCGAGGCAAGGTTTTGGAGCAAACGACTTTCGACGGGGGGAAGTTCACCATCCCCGCGCCACATCTGGATTTCACCAACCATGCCCCAGGCGTTCCAAATCGGCAAGATACGATCCGGGCGGCGAACGTTGGGCAAGGTGTCATCCCCGTTATGAGGTTCGGTCACGGTGACGCTGGGTGCTTGATCGGTTGCTTGAACTACCACTTTGACCCGCGAGTCAAAATACCGTT
Source organism: Anaerolineales bacterium (assembly GCA_013359445.1). GTDB lineage: Bacteria > Chloroflexota > Anaerolineae > Anaerolineales > JABWBV01 > JABWBV01. The sequence goes on from JABWBV010000003.1 coordinate 40,926, forward strand.
GTTGCAATTGCCGGGCGAGCGTATAAGCGACGGCGGACTGGGTTCGCATTCCAGCGAGGGCCGCGCTCAGTTCGTACATAAACAGCGCGTCTCGTTCACTGGCCTGGGCGCGGGATAACCCGGTCTGAATCCGCCCGATCACCACGATGGAAACCGTCAAAAAGATGATCAGGACCAGCCAACTTTCCAGGCTTCCCACTGCAAACGTAAAAAATGGCGGGATAAAAAGAAAATCAAACGCCAGCGCGGCGGTCACCGCGGCAGACATCCCCGGTCCCTGCCCCCATTGGCTGGTGCTATATCCAACCGGAACGAGCAAAAGCAGGGCAATGACCGCTTCCCCCAACATATCCCGCCCGATCAGGAACAGGATGGCAGTGGTTACGGCAACGGTCAAGATCGCTTTGCCGGTTTTTTCGAACATTTCAAAGGTGAAAGAGAGTTTGGGTATTTTCATAGGGTGTGAAAGGTGATGTGTTTGATTTCCCACTGATCGTATCGGAGAGGGGGTCAATTTTGGGTCAAGAGGGGAGAATGGGGTGTCAAGAAAGTGTCAAGATACGAATAGGCGATAGGTTTTCAGGTATATTCTGAACAGATGAGGTGTCCGAGTGCATCTTGATAGATGAATCAAAAAAGGCTGGGGAGGGAATATCCATTCCCTCCCCAGCCTTTTGTTTTGAAAATTGGGTCTGCCAGATTTATTGCGGGAGAAATCGAAATTTTGAAGGGGGCGGGAGATGTACCGCCATACCCCTTAAATGAACTGCTTCGGGCTTGGTTGTCCAGGCTTCCGACTTATTGTGCGGCTTGAACCACCAGCGGGATATAGAGCACCCTCAAAGGTGGGGCCGAATGAACGAACGCGCCAGGGGGGCCATCGGTGGGGCGAGTGACGCCCTCATAATCCTGGGAGACCACGTTGGACGAGTTTCCATTGGGAACGGTGGGGGCGAAGTCATCCCAGGTAAAGTCGGGGATGGGGAGGGTGGGAATGCTGAAGACGTTGCCGCCTGCGAGGGGGTGGTAATCGCCTCCGGCAGGGTTGACTAGTTCGGGTTCGATGGTGTTGATGGTGTTGTCGGCGAGAATCTGCGCGGGGTTACAGGTGGGATTGGTGTCTTGACAGCCGGTGAATTCGTCCAGGCCGAGGGGGTGATCGATGGGGCCGTTCCAAATCAGGTTCCCGGCGATGACCAGATTGTCGTCGGTGGAGGGGTAGTCGGGAAGGTTTTGGAACCCGTTGGGGATTGGGACATATCCGAAGATGTTGAGGTGTGCCCAGAGGGTTTGCGCGGGAGCGGGGTTGTAGATCAGGTTGTTGTAGATGTAGATGTTGCGGTTTGGGATGACGGGGAGGTTTTCAGTTTCGTGATCAGGTCCCCAACCGCCCTGGGCGATCAGGTCGTTGCACACCGCGACGGGGTCAGGGATTTCGTCGGTGGGGTTGCACCCGCGCTCGCCGTGGACGGTTTGGAGGAGTGCGTACCCCGGATCGTCATCGTAACCCACATGGTAGAGGGTATTGTAGGCAAACAGGATGTTATAACCGCCCATCACGCTCAGGCTCACCCCTTCGATATCGTGCAAGATGTTGTTGATGAATTTGATGTCGTAGGCCTCGTAATGCACCCAGGGGGCGCGCATCACCGCCATATTGGTGGATTGCCCAGCCTGGAAACCCAGATGACAGTTATCGAATTCGTTGCCTTCGATCAGGTGATAGGCAGTGCCCCCTTTCAGGTACATGCACCATTCTCCGGCAGTGTGAACGTGGTTTTGGAGGAAGTGCCCATATTGTACCGAAACGTAATCCACCGTGCTGTGCCAGACGCCGCTAATGTCGCTGTTTTCGATGTACACGTATTGGGCCTGGTTGATTTTGAGGGCCTCTTGCAGGTTGTTGCAGGCGTCGGTGATGCAGTCGGGGCCGTCGAGGGTCATGCCGCGGACGAGGATGTGGTCCACGCTGGCGAAGTGGAGGAGGTTGTTGCCGGAGGCGTTGAGGGGGAGAGGTATGCCCCCGGCGAGAGTGTAGTCCATCAGATAGAGGTAGCTGACTTGACTGATGTCCATGCCGCCGCGCAGGGTGGCGGTGCCGGGGCCGTGAAGGGCGCGGATGATGATCGGGAATTCGTATGTCCCCTGGCGGTTGGAGAAATAGTTTCGGCAGTCGTCTGGCTCCGCGGGTTCGCAGGGGTAGGTGCCGGGGAGCAGGTTGATGCGGTAACCTGTGGTGAGGGTGCCAGAAGGAATTTTGTCCCAAGCGGCGGTGAGGGTTTGCAGGGCGGTCTCAGGGGTGAGGCCGTCGTGGGTGTCGTTGCCTGTGGGAGAGATGTAAAATTCAGAGAGGGTGGGGGAGCCAATATCGTAGGCGGAGGACACCAGGGCCGGTGTGGGGGTATTGGGGAGGGCGGGTTGTGTGGGAAGCGCGGGAGTGTTCTCCGGGGTGTTTTCAGAGAGGGGGAGGTCACTTTCCGCCGTGTTTGGGGTGGGGAGGGATGTTGAAGGGGGGGGCGTATCAGGTGGGGTGCCTGTTGCGGTGGGAGTGTTGCACCCAAAGGCCGCAAAAAGAAACAGGAAAAGGAAGCGCCAAAATATGGTGCGAGGACGGTAGCACCGAGCAGGCTTCGGTGTGGAGGGGGCGTTCATGGGACTCCTTTTTTTAGTTGATGACCAATCTGATGGAATGATCTTATCAGGGGAGAAGTGTTTGGACAATCCTGATTTTTTTGAAGAATGCGGTGGATTTTCGCCTTCCGAATATTTGAGAGAGCGTCTGAAAACTCCCAATCGGTTGTCTACAGTGGCGACACAGGCGGGGATGAAAACGCGGACAACCGCCTCCCCTGGCGGTTGTTGACCCCGAACCGAACACCGTCCTCTTTCGTTGGTTCTGATGTTTCTTTTCT
>JABWBV010000194.1 GCA_013359445.1 Anaerolineales bacterium
AGTGGTTTGTCTGCCCAGATGCGGTGGAAAATGAAAGGGTGGTCACGGCGGAGTTTTTGGGTGTCGAAAATCAGGCCGAGGTGGGGATTCTGGGCACGCAACCGGGCGAGGAAATCCCGATCAACCCCGTTTCCCGAAAAGGGAAAGGCGAACGGGACTTGATCCTGCCCTGTGATTTCGCAGACGATCCGACAGGATTCAACGATTTCGGCGGCTTGTTCCGCTTGGGAGAGGGTGTTCAGTTTGGGGTGGCGACGGGTGTGCGCGCCGAAGATGAAGCCTTCCGCTTGCATTTCGCGGATTTGCGCGCGGGTGAGGAAGGGTTGGCGGGTGCGGAGGTAGCCGGGGAGGTCCAGGGCGAGGGTTTCGCAGATTTGGTCGAGGAGGGGTTCAGCGGATTGTTGGAGAGCGAGAAGCCAGGCGGAGAAAGATTGGAAATTATGTATAGGGAATTGTGAATTTTGAATGGAAAGTTGAGTGAGGCGTTGCAGGGTTTCAGTTTGAGCGGCGGGGTCGAGGGCAGTGAGCAGATCGAGAATTAGCGACATTTTGCCGCGGTAGTACATGGCCTGGTTGTCTACCCAGTCCGTGGCGAGGAAAAAGAGGCCGGGGACGCGGTGCTTCAGGAGCAGGGGCCGGGCGACGGTGTAACATTCGGCAAAGCCGTCGTCAAAGGAGAGGAAGGCAGATGGCGTGGTCGGTCGGGTGGGTTGGTCGGCTAAGTCGAGAAGGGCTGAGTAGTTGAGAAGGGGGTAGTTTTGTTTGAGCCAGAGCAGGTCTTGTTCAAATTCGGTGGCGGTTTTGGAGGGGTAGAGGTGTTGAAGGTGGGGGAGAGGGGCGTCGGACACCGCATGGTAAAAAAAGCCAAGCGGGGCGCGTGGCATCCATCGGCGGTACGCGGAAAGCGGGATGCGGGGGGCGAGCATCCGCATGGCTTTCGAGAGAATTTTGTAGCGTAAAGTGGGGGCTGGCATTCTGGGCAGTATAACGCGATCAAACGATTTGATGAAACCTTCCCCCCCAATTTGCGTTATTGTCATTAGCAATTATTTTCAATTTCTCGTTCTACGTTTTACGTTTCCAAAGGAGTTCCCATGAACAAGTTCATTCTTCGCTGGGCGATCAACGCGGTGGCGTTGTACATTGCGGCCTGGTTGATCAACGGAGTCGATTTAGACCCCAACGATTACGTTTCTTTCATCTGGTTGGCGCTGATCTTCGGTTTGTTAAACGCCTCGATTCGCCCCTTGCTGGCGTTACTCACTTGCCCGCTCATCATCCTCACCCTCGGCTTGGGGACTTTGCTGTTGAATACAGGGATGCTCTACCTGACCGAATGGGTCGCCGGGTTCTTCAACATCGGGTTTACCCTGACCGGGTTCTGGCCTGCATTCCTGGGGGCCGTGGTGATCAGTTTGGTGAGTATCGTGCTTAGTCTCGTGATCAAAGACGGCAAGCGGCGGAAATAACGAAAAATTCTTCATTACTCACTGATGTTACGCACGGACTCGGTGCGACGCAGGTGCGACACCCACTTGACCCAAGAGAAAAGCCGGGATTAAGATTTCGCCTTTTTCCCTAAAATTGCCTGAAGTGCGTCGCACCTTGCGTAACATGAGTTACTCACGCTCAAAGAGGTAAACTCGAAAAAGGGTGAAAGGGTGTACATCGCCCTTTCACCCTTTTTGGTTCTACCGGGAATACTTCACACCCAAAATGGTAGCTCCCCTTTTTTTCGAAACTTCCTACTCCTGGTGAGTAGGTACCTTTTTTTATGGTGCAACGAGCGGAAATGCGCCTGAGCACGTAAACCCGACTGGGGCGCGGAGAGGTTCAAAATTGTAGGAATCGAGCACCAGCGTAACCGGTTCGGCAAGGCCGCTCACCTCAAACAGATCGAAGTCCCCGGATGGGGTGGACCCCAGGTTTTGGTAGGTCAGTGTTTCCCCGTTGGGGCCGCGGAGGGTGGTCAGGTACACGTCCGCCCGCGTGGGGCCGTCTAAGGGGCCACCGCCGACTTTGATCGGGTTGTCCAGTGTCCCGTAGGTGGTGTCCGCGGAAACCAGACATCCCTCTGGCTTGAGAAATTGTAGGGAATTTTGTAGGGTGTGGAAAACGGTCGCCCCTTCGGTTTCCCAGTTGGCCGGGTCTTTGCTCAAGTTGGAGATGCCAAACCCGAATAGGAAATGTTGTGCGTTTTCCGGGACGACAAATGCCTCGCCTTGAAACGAAAACCCGTACAGGACGCCAGTGATTTCTGCCAGGACGCCGGGGGCTTCGCCGATGACCAGGGGCGAGACAGGCCCTTTTTCGTACGAACCACTGCCTTCGGTCATCACGGCGGTCAGATAACGGTCTAAGATTTCTTCGGGGGTTTCGTTGGTGGGCTGGGCGGTGATGCCGGAGATGGAGATGATGAGGGTTTTGTCCGGGTTCAGCACGCCGAGTTGGGGGCCGTTGACTTGCACGTCGTAGCCGTCCAACACGGTTGGGGCGGGCAAAAAGTAGCCGCCTGCTTCGATCAGGAGGGGTGTAGGGGTGGCGGTGGGGGGGAACAGGGGGGACGCGAGGCCTGTGCAAGCGCTTATGTACGCGCTTGTAAAAGCCACAAGGAAAATTCCCCAAAAACTGATGAATATTTTTGGCGTTCCCGGCCTTAGCGGGTGAAGACTCCGAAGTTTTGAATTGGCAGGGCGAGGTTTCATAGGTGGAGGCGGAGAAAAACCATGTGCCGTTTGCCTATCTGAAAACGCGCGAGACGTTGGTAGGCTTCGTGGGCGATTTTTTGCCCCTTGTCGGCGGCGAGGGCGAGAAGGGTGTGCCGGGAAAGGGTGGGCTGAAGTGCGTCGAGCAAGTGCCAGACCGGGGACTGCGACGAGGCGCGCAGGGCCGCGGGCAGGTGCCACGTGGTGTGCTGATCGTAGGGGACGTCGGTGAGGACGAGGTCTACCGGGTGGGTGGGCAGGTGGGGGGTGATTTCGGCGGGTTGGGTGGCGTCGGCTTGAAAGAGATGGGTGGGGATTGGTTTTTGATCCTGCAAAATGTGCTGGAAGCGGGCAACCGTCTCCAGCGCGGCACGGTGGGATTCTTTGCCAAATTGGGCGGCGAGGGTTTCTAATTCGTTTAGCCGCTGGGCCAGACCGGTGGGGGTCAACAAGGCCAAATTGCGCCGGGCGACGTTCAAAATCTCCCCATCCACATCCGAGGCGATGATCGTGGCGAGGGCGGGGCCGTGCAGATAGCCCAACACCGCCAGATGGTAGGCCGCCCCACAGCACGGGTCGTAGAGTGTGACTGGGCCGGTTTGTCCGTTGGCACGGCGCAGGGCCAGCGCGCGCTGAAACATTTCGTCCACCAGCCGAACGGGGAAGGCAGGGTGTCCGGGGGCATTGTAGAAGACGCGCCCGCTGGCGAAGTCGGTGTAATCGGCCTTTTCGGGGACGAATTGGTAAGGCATGGTTATTGCTTTGCCAGAAATTTCTCCAACCCGGCGAGGGCATTTTTCCGAATCCCCGCTTGCACGAACGGGGTCCACCCCAACAGCACGCCGACAGGCCCCAACGCCATCCGGCTCCAGCGCCACGCGTCAAACCGGTCGGTGTGTTCGACGATCAACCCGTCCTGGAAGGTGAACGACGCCTCGATCACGTTATGCACCTTGCGCCGTTCTTTCCCGAAACTGTACCACGCCTCCCAATGCGCCGAACCCGTGCGATCATCCGCTTGCACGTGGTCGAAAGTGATTTTGAGATCGGTGGCGCGCCCGCACAGCATCGCCCACATAGCGCGGGCGCGGTCCCCCTCCAGTCGCCCGAACGCCGGGTCCGTGAAGACGATGTTCGGGTGGTAACACGCGGACATGCCGTGGGCGTCGAGGGTTTGGAAGGCGGTGTAGAATTTTTGGATCAGTTGGGTGTGAGGGTGCATGAGGAGTCCTTTGGAGTTGGGGATAATCTGACTTTATAACACAATCTCTAAAAACGCAAGCATAAGCAGTTTGAGAGTAAAATACAGAACCTCCTGCCTGAAGAAATTAGATATGCCTGCAACTTCTACTCAAATTCAACAAGATTTTGACCGCCTCGCGGACCTGGAAGGGGACGGGTGGAGCCATAACAACCACTACCACGCCTTTCTGCTGAAGCAGTTGCCCGAAAGGAGCGAGTTGGATGCGCTGGAGATCGGATGCGGCACGGGGGCGTTTGCCCGGTTGCTGGCGGGACGATTCCGGCGGGTGCTGGCATTGGATTTGTCGCCGCGGATGATCGAGGTGGCGAAAGAGCGGTCACGGGATTTTCCCAATATTGAGTTCCAGGTGGCGGATGTCATGACGTATCCGCTACCGGTGAAACAGTTTGGGTGCGTGGCCTCGATTGCGACGCTTCATCATCTGCCGTTTGAAGCAGTGATCGCGAAGATTAAACCGGCGCTGGCTCCCCGGGGGCGGTTGTTGGTGCTGGATTTGTATCAAGCGGAAAGTGTTGGCGATTTTGCGACCAGCGCGGTGGCGGTTCCGGTCAATTTTGTGCTCAAGTGGCTGAAAAATGGGCGGGTGCGGGAAGCGCCAGAAGTCCGGGCGGCGTGGGAGGCGCACGGGCGCACGGATGTGTATCCTACCCTGGCTCAGGTGCGCGGGGATTGCGCGCGGCTCCTGCCCCACGCGCGGGTGAAGCGGCATTTGTTGTTTCGGTATTCGGTGGTTTGGGATGCTTGACCCCACCCCGGCCCAAAGCGGCAGGGAGAAGGATCGGATATGATTTCTAATCGCTATTTTTTTCCTTTTTTGGTTCTCTTTTTCGCCGCGCTGGCTTGTGCCCGTGCGGGAAATATCCCTGCGGACAAGGGGTTGCCTGCCGGGGAAATGTCCCGCACGGTGACGCACAGTGAGCGGGAGCGGAGTTATCTGTTGTATGTGCCGGGTTCGGTGAATTGGGATGAGCCGGTTCCGGTGGTGTTTGTCTTTCATGGGGGGACGGGCAATGCGGAAAATGCCAAACGCACGACCGGGTTTAATACCGTTGCCGATGACCACGGATTTTTGGTGGTGTATCCGAACGGGACAGGCCGCCTGAGCGATGAGATCATTTTGACGTGGAACGGGGGGACGTGTTGCGGGTACGCACAGACGGAAAACGTGGATGATGTCGGGTTTGTGCGGGCGATGGTGGCGGATTTACAATCGCTCGTGACACTGGATATGAAACGGGTGTACGCGACCGGGATGTCGAACGGGGGGATTTTGTCGCATCGGTTGGGGTGTGAGGCGGCAGATGTTTTTGCGGCGATTGCGCCTGTCGCGGGGACGCTGAACTTCGCGCCGTGTGCCCCGACGGAGCCGGTCTCGGTTTTGATGTTCCACGGGACGGAGGACCAGCATCTTCCGTATGCAGGCGGGGTGGGGGCGGTTTCGCTGGCGGGTGTGGATTTTGCCTCGGTGGCGGATTCGGTGAGCGTTTGGACGACGGCGAACGGGTGTGCTTCCACGTCAGAGATGGAGGCGTTCGATGACATCGAACATGAATCCTGGACGGGGTGCGTGGCCCCGGTCGAGTTGTACACGATCCTCGGCGGGGAGCATGCCTGGCCCGGCGGGGAACACGGTCGCCCGGACGCTGACGCCCCCACGCAGACGATTTCCGCGTCCGAATTGATTTGGGAATTTTTCGCCGCTCATCCCAAGCCGTGAGCGGTTACTCAGGAGATTAACCCGAAAAAAAGGGTGAAAGGGGGATGTACATCCCCCTTTCACCCTTTTTTTCGGGAAGTATCCTCTCTAAGTCTGATTGGGTACAAAGGAACTTTATATGAATACAAACGACGAACAAGCCGCCAATGATTGGAGCGTGGCAGATGTCATGATCATTTTGACCCCGCTCCTGCCGGAGGCGTACAAGGCAAAGTTTTTAGCCCGTGCCCGAACCATGATCGAGCCGGGGGCACGGTTGGCCGCGCTTCTCAGTCTGGCGTCTGTTTTGCCCGAACCGGAGACGACGACGCTGTGTGACGAGGCGTTTGCGCTGGCGGAAGGCATTGGCAACCCCTGGGTACGGGTTCGTTCGCTCAGTGAGGTGTACGAGGTTCTGCCGCCCGCGCACAGGGAACGGTTTTTGGAGGCGGCGTTAACGGCGGTGGAACAGATCACGAACGAGTGGCACAAACGTCGGGCGATGATTCCGTTGGCGCGGCATTTGTCGGATGAACAGGCGGCGCGGGCGGCGGAGATGGCGCGGGCGATCACCGGCCCGCAAACCCGTGTGGAGGTGTTGGCCCGTTTTGCACGGGTGTTGCCGGAGAGCGAGCGGATTGACGTGTTCCAACGTCTGCCCGAAATAAGCGATGAGGCGGCACGGGTGAACGCGCTGATGGGGATGCTGGCCCATGTGCCCGACGAGACGAAAAAACTGGCGTTGACCCGGCTCCAGGAATTGACCCTGCCCGCGCCCCGGATTCAAGCCCTGACCGGGTTGGGGAAATTTTTCCCCGCCCACCAGGAGGCATTTGTGCGGGAAGCGGTGGGGTTCGCGCATGGGATGGCGGATGAGATGGAGCGGCTGTACGCGTGGTTGGGGTTGCTGAGACATCTGCCGGAAACGGAAAAAGCGGAGATATGGCCCGGCTTGTGGGTGTTCGTGCAGGGGATGGATGACCCGTCTTTCAAAGCCGGGCTGATGATGTCCGTGGCGCGGTTTGCCCCGGATGAAGAAAAAGCCGCGTGCTGGCAGGAAGTGCTGGCGACGGTGCGCCAGATGGAGGGGGTTCGCCGCCCCACGATGCTGGCGCTCCTGTGCGAGACGTTGCCCGAAGCGGCGCGTCCGGCGATGTTGGATGAGGTTTTGGCGCAAATTTAAAGGAGTTATTGCAATGTTGTACATGGTTGTAGAAAACTTTCGGAACGCCGATCCCCTGCCCGTTTACCAGCGGTTTCGGGATTGCGGGCGGTTGGCGCCCCCGGGTTTGACGTATGTCTCCAGTTGGGTGGATGAGAAGCTCGAACGCTGTTTTCAATTGATGGAGACGGATGACCGGGCGCTACTCGATCAGTGGATTGCCCAGTGGGATGATCTGGTGGCGTTTGACGTGTATCCGGTGATCTCTTCGGGGGAAGCGGCGGAACGTGTACTTCCGCACGGAACGAGTACTTCCGCGCGGATAGAGTAGGCCTGTATTTCGAGGAGGTTCCTGTTGCTCGCGCAACCCTTTTTTATCCCTGCAGTGATCTTTCTGTTGATTTCTTTGCCGCTGATCTTCGGGCTGATTCCCCCGAACCGGTTTTTTGGGGTGCGGACACGGGAAACGTTCGCCAACCCGGAGGTGTGGTACCGCACCAACCGGGTGGCAGGGGGGGCGTTTGTGGTGTCCAGCCTGCTTTATTTGCTGGTGGCGGCATTTTTTCCGAGTAACGTGGCCGGGCAAACAGATTTTGGGCGGTGGCTTGTCCATTTGCTGGTGTTTGCCGGTTCTTTGGTGGTCAGTTTCGCGTTCGTGCGGAGCACGATACGGAGGTAAAGACGCCTCAAACGGTGCAACAAATGATCGAGACGATTCTGGCGGCGGTGCCGGGTGCGCCGTTCGCCCAAACGGTGCGCTCAAGATCGGCGACCCGCGCGAGCCGGTGACGGGGATTGCGGTCACGTTTCTGGCAACGGTGGAGGTGATGGTCCCCGCGCGAGGCCGAAAATCAAAACGGGTTTTGGAGTAGTTCCAAAACCCGTTTTTTCGTGATGGAGATGTGGGGGGCGCTTATTTGAGCACGCATTGGGCGAGCATTTTTTGCACGCCGAGGACGTCTGAGCCTTTTTTGAATTCGCGTTGGTAGGGGACAGGGTTGCCGGAGATGTAGATTTTGAGTTCGGAGTCGAGGTCGAAGGTGCCTGCTGTTTCGAGGGAGAAGTGGCTGATGGAGCGGTAGGGGATGGAGTGGTATTCGACTTTTTTTCCTGAAATGCCTTGTTTGTCCACCAAGACGAGGCGTTTGTCGGTGAAGATGAAGAGGTCGCGGATGACTTTGAAGCCGCGGAGCATGGTTTCTCCTTCGATGAGGAGGTCGTTTAATTCTTTTTGGATGTCTTTTGAGTCTACTTCTGAGGCGTTTCCGAATAGTCCTTGGAACATGGGGGTCTCCTGGGGGGGGATGTTTTTATGGTTACAGTTAATAAAATACTGCGCGTACTCGTGATTAGTTAGCAATATATTATTTTGGAAGAAATCGAATCTTTCGTGAAATTAGAATAAATAATGGTGTAGTAGACGGTTTTTTATTTTGGTTGGGTCTTCAGTTTCTGGAATTTCAAGGCTATTACTTATGAACATCACTTCAGAACCTTTATAACGATCTTGAGCGCTATAGTTTAAACCATATATTATGTGTCTTAACCCAAAATAAATTTTGCGAATTTCTGGGACATTGTCATATGTAACAATCCAATTTTGCTTAACATTTTTAACTAGACCGCTAACTATTTCATGGTCAGTGGGTTGATAAAAATTTGTGTAAAGTAGTTGTTGACCTTTTATAAAATAGGGGGGATCAAAATAAACTAATGTGTGTTCAGATAAACGAGGTAGGACATCAATAATAAATTTTGAAGCATCCATGTTGTATAGACGAATGCGAGTTCTATAAAGGGCAATTTTTTGTATTCTGCTTATAAGATTTGCTTTATTAAAGCGTGCATCAATCTTCCAATTACCGGTCTGATTTTTACCCCCAATGACTCCTCCGCTGATGATACCAGAGCGATTTGTACGATTTAAAAAGAATGTGGAAAAGCCTTTATCAATCAGCGATGAATTAGGATCATTTTGAATATTTTTTTGACGATACCATTCTTCGATTGTGACTGGTGTATCCCTAATAAGTTTACAAATTGTTTCAGTTTCATTTAATACGCTAAACCAGAAAGAATACACTGCATAATCTAGATCATTGATGTGAATTTTTCTAACATAATTATCAAATAATAAAGCAAGCCCAATACTAGCTCCGCCAGCGTAAGGTTCTGCATATTCCCCATCTAAAATATCGTTTTCGAGAACAACTAACTTGAAAAAATTAGTTAATCTGCGTTTGCCACCTGGATAACGAAGTGGAGACAAGAAAGGCATAAATTACCTCTTTTTAATTACTTCCAAAGTGTTTCTAGAAAAAGCTGGATGTCATCCCATGCTATTTTGAGCTCAGATGGTATAGGCGAAGAATGCCTATTGTGGACGTACCCATGCATAGTTTTGACAGATGCAGCAAGCAATGTTTGACCACCAGCAGCTTTTTTTATGGGGGCTAGCTGACTAGATGTTAATAGATTGTTTGCCTCAAAGTGATTAATAATAGCGGTGAGTTTTTGAGCTAATTTGGAGTTTTCCACTTGCTCATTTTTCCACTTAATCACACTTTCTAAATAATGGTCAAGGCTAAGTTCAACAAATACTCGCAACATGACGGCACTTGCGTTGGGAAATTCATCAACATTTAGGCGTTTTAATTCCTGGAAAATTTTGCTGATGCGATGATGCTGAATTTTGATTATGCATTCTCTTGGTATGAGAGTAGAGCGAATTTTAGGAATTCTTTTTGCTTTATCACCTGTAGAACTCAGAGAATTTCCTTTACCAGATTGTTCGTTAATAGATAAATTTTCTAACGGAAGCGGGGTAGGTAATATTTTTTCAGGAACCGGAAGTTCATCTGCTGATAGGTTATTGACATAGTCAATTCTTTGTTCTTGACTCTTTATCTTGCTCACTGTTACTTTGCTGGTTCCCAAATCATCTATAACTCGATTCAGCCCCTTTAATACATCCTCTCCACTATGAGTAACTAATACATTCCCATCGTTAGTAGTTTCTATTCCTAGCTTTTTTCTGACATAAGGGGTATTTATTAGTCTTTCTAGGTTGGTAATTGGAAATTTGCCGTCATTAATTCTTTGTATCGTTTTTTTGGAAAGTTGTCCTTGTTCCTTAACAAAATCCAGAATTTCAAGAGCAGAATTTGATTTCCGATTTTTTCTCGCATCATATCGTGCGGCAACTTGCCCATCCCATTCAACTAAGCCTGCGCCTTGTTGTTGGCCTCGATGAAGAAGTTGAATCCATACATCTGCCTCATCTCTATCCTTTACTACTACACAAAGCAGGTTGGAGATCGGGTTTTGCTCAAACTTTTGTGATAGTTTTTGAAATTTTTGGGCTTGACTACCAATTAATAAATTTTCTCTAAGATGGGAAGACCCAAGTAACCTTAGTGCTGTGAGTCGGCGATTGCCATCAAGAACAACATAAATGTCCTCATCATCAAGAGATGGCATTACAATTGGTAAACTTGCTGGATTTGGGCCATTGTTGACGAAGTGTTCTGCCAACGCAAGAATCTTATCAGCCTGTATATTTACCATATTCTTAATGGCATTCAATTGATTGCTGTGGTTATCAGGCAATCGAGGGTTTTGAATATCAAGGATGAGTTGTGAAACCGGAAGAGGTTTTTGATAAGGCATTATTGGTCTCTTGTCTAATCCCCGGTTGAAAGTAGCTAAAGATCATCACGGGGATTTCCACCTGTATTGTAATTTACAATTAACTTTATTCGATAATTTTGGAAAAGGCAAGCGATTGCCCTTGCGAAAGACCCCACCCTCCCGAATGGCGTTCCTTCTAGGAACGCCGTTCGTCGGGGGAGAAACCGGGTTTTCTCGGTGCAAAGGGAGATACGGATTTCTCTGTGAGATTGGGGCAAAGGATGAGCGTGGATAGGCTAGCAAAAACCCGGTTTCAACGTTGCAAAAAGGGACATGAATAAAACGGCGAAACCCGGTTTTTGCCCGATGGGCTTTGAAGGAAATAAGCAAGAGAGGCTGGGGATAAAAATGTCCTAACAAGCCAGGGAAAACCGGGTTTCTGCCCGCCCCGCAACCGGCTTCCTCACGCGAGTTGTTGGGGCGGGAAAGAAACACAAGGGACTGGAATAAACGCCCAAAGCCGTTACAATTAAACCATCTAAAAAATTAGACCTGATCAAAGGAATTTGCTGAAAGGAGACAACATGAAACAAAAACGCTGGATCATCCTCCCGGTTACCCTCGCATTCCTTTTGATTCTCTTGTTCTTCTCTCTATCCGTTCAAGCCCAAGCCAGGCCGACAATGGGGCTTACCCCCACCCCTACCCCGACCAAAACGCCAAC
>JABWBV010000798.1 GCA_013359445.1 Anaerolineales bacterium
CCCAACACCGCCGCATCGCCCCGAGTTAAAAAAGCAAAGGCAAGCAGAAGCGCGGTCAGCGTATATTTCTGACGCAAATAAAACGCAAACGCCGCCAGACACAGTGCGAGATACAAAGGCGTTTCCGACCCCAACGTGCGAACCAATAGCTCAAACGTGGGATACAACGCCAGCGCCACCCACCCCGCGCGGGGTTCTTGCCACTGGCGGGCAATATCCCAAAGAAAGAGCGCCCCCGCCGCCAGACTCGCCGCACCGATCAGGTTCGCCACGCGCGGGAGGTTCGCGGTCAACATCCGTGCCCCCGCCAAAATCAGCGCAAAAAGGGGCGAGGTCGTACTGAGAATCCGCTCGTCCACGTTATAGACAAACCCCCGCCCAGCATATAAATTTTCGGCATACCGATAGGTGATGTAAGGATCGTCATTCCCCCAATCGGGCAGGAAGGCAAACAGAAAAAAGGTTGTACAAAGGAAATAGCAAACGAGAAAAAGAATATAAAGACGATGGGTGCGGAGTAAAGCGGTCAAGTGTGTGGTTTCAAATGAAGATCAAAGCAGGTTGTGAGAAATTGTACATGGGATTTTTGCGGGCGGGAAGATGGCGTACAATACCGCTACGTTTCCAAAAAATGGTGCATACACCGTGTTTGGTATCCCGTATTCTAGAAACGCAATACGGGATACCAAATCCAGAAGATTTTTCACCACCCTTCTTATTACAAGCTGATGTTACGCAAGGTGCGACGCACCGAGTCCATGCGTAACGTGAGTTACAAGGTTAAACCATGAACATGAATTTTTTAGCCCTCAAAGACATCTCCGAACGCTTTATGGAGATTGTGAACCCCAGTTCAGCAGAGAAAATGCTGAAAGTGGGTGAAATCGCCGGGTTGAAGGCGGGCGACCGGGTGATAGATTACGGATGCGGCTTTGGCGAAACGCTGGCCCTGTGGGCGGAACACTTCGGCGTGGGCGGGGTGGGGGTGGACATCCGCCCGTATGCCGCCACCCGCGCGCGAGAGAAAATGGCCCGCCTGGGTTTCGCCGACCGGATCGAGATCGTGTGCGGCAGTGCGACAGACTATCCCGCCGAACCCCATCATTTTGACGTGGGCGCGTGCATCGGCGCGACGTTCGCGTTCGGCGGCTACCGGGAGACGATCCACGCCCTCAAACAGGTGACCAAGCCGGGCGCGAACCTGATCCTGGGCGAACCCTACTGGCGGCATCCCCTCGTCCCCGCAGAATTCGCCGCGACCGAGCATTTTCACACCGAGGCGGAACTGGTGAAGATCACGCACGAGGAGGGGTACGCGTTCAAAGGCATTCTCCGCTCCAGCGAAGATGACTGGGACCGATACGAGTCGGGGAACTGGTTTGGGCTGATCGAGTGGTTGAAGGAGCATCCCGGCCATCCGAACGAGGCGGAGGTGCGCCAGCATTTGTTGGAGAGCCAGCAGGAGTATTTCCGGTTCGGGCGGGCGAATATTGGGTGGGGGATGGTGGTGTTGAGTCCGGTGTAATGCGTGAGGCGTGATTCGTGAACTGCGCCCGGAGAGAGTGTCCGGGCGCAGTTTGTTTGGGTGTGAGTGGGTATGGGTTAGGCGGATGTCTTACGGCGTCAACACCAAATGCCCTTCCGCATCGGCCTCCACCGCTTGCCGATCCCACAGCATCGGATGGTATTGGATCATTCGCCAGAGGTCGGTCATGTCGGCGTAGTGGGGGCTGGCGGGGTGGCCGGATTGACCGGTGAGGTGGATGGTGAGGGAGTTTTGCAGGTTGCTGAGGTCTACGATCATCCGCATGGAGGGGACGTTGCGGACGTTGTAGGTGTTTTCTTCGCGGGCGGCGCTCCAGCCGGTGGCGTTGACGATGCTACTCCCGCCAGAGGAGGGGTACGGGCCGCGATTGAACAGGCTGTTGATCAGGGGGAAGCTGTCCATGACGG
>JABWBV010000799.1 GCA_013359445.1 Anaerolineales bacterium
GAAATGGCAAAAGCCATCGCAGACGCCCAATGGGAACTGGACAAATCCAGCATGACCGTGGCGGAAATGATGAGCGGGCAACGCGTCCTGCGCGACCTGGACAGCGGTCAACTCGTCAACCCCTACCCGGACGGGGCACCACGTATCCTCGATTCCCGCGTCTACTTTGGCTACACCTACCTGCAGGAAGCCGAAGGGTCGGGGAACAACCCGGCCAAATGGCGGCGGGTGCCCAACAAAGTCAGCATGATGGAATTGGGCTTCACCCCAACGTTCTACCAATTCGTGGACACAATCATCGAAGTCAAAATCGCCATCAAAATCACCGGCGAGACGGTCAACACGACCAGCTCCGCGCAGGCCAGTCAGACCGCGGAAAACGTCAACCAGGATCGCAACGACTATTCGTACTCCGGCAGTTGGGGGTGGTGGGGCGGCTACAACGGAAACAGCAGTTGGGCCAACACCAAAACCCAACGGAACACCGTACAAACCGCACAAGTGGATGCCTCCTACTCCAACAAATACTCCTACAGCGTGGAAGGCTCCAGCCTGTTGCGGACGAAATTAGCCCCCGTCCCCCCGCCCGCAATTTTGATGGAGCGGATTCAGGAAGTGATGGAGATGGAACGCGACTTTCAGGCGCGCGTCCAGGCCAAAGAAGTCGAACTTCTCACCACCGCAAAATAACGGTTGTTTTAGGTGTGATCGAAATTTAGAAGGGGTTGGGAAGGTAACCTCTCCAACCCCTTCTAAATTTCGGTTTTCTTACAAGCCCTAAAACGATCAAATAGAAGAGCCGGGATAACATCCCCCCGGAGGTAATACGATGGCGAATGTTGGAAAAGAATTACTCGATGTCCCGTTTCCGCAGATGATCAAATCCATGGGAATGGGCATCGCACAAGCCCAGTTTGAACTGGATCAGATGAGCCTCCGTCTGGCACAGATGATGTCGGGGGAAGATTTTGAAGTGGAAGAGGAAGGAGAGGACGGCGCCCGCACCACAGTCAAACATGATGGGGTCAAAGTTAAGTTTGGTGGCGAGGATCTTTCCCTGCTCGAATTGGGCTTTACGCCCACGTTCTACCAGTTTGTGGACACCATCATCGAAGTCAAAATGTCCATCAGCATGTCCTCAGAATCGTCATCCAGCACGAGTAGCTTCTCGGCGAGTATGTCGGCCAAAGGCAGTGTGGGCTTTTTCAGTGCCAAAGCCTCCGCAAAAGTGTCATCTGTCAGCGCATCGTATGCCAGCAAATATTCATACAGCGCAGAAGGCTCCAGCCTGATTCGAACCAAACTCGTCCCTGTCCCCCCGCCCGCCGTCCTGGAAGAGCGCATCCGGCGCATGATGGAAAAGACGGTCTAACACACCTCATGAAAGGAGAACAACAAAATGGCTGATTATCAATTAACCCAGGCCGATATAGATGCCGTTAAAGCCGATGGCACCAACATCACCGCAACGGCGGCAGGGAAACTTGCCCAAATTTATTCAAGCACTTACCCCACAGAAGCAGATTTTCGCAGTGCGCTCAACACCGTTTTAGCGAGCACCGCGGGGAAAGCCACTATCGTTGACAAATTGGTAGAAAAAGTGAATGCCCGGATGGCCTCGGCCAGCGCCACAACCCCAGCAAGCGGGACAACGCCGTCCACCACCGCCACCAGCCCGACTACACCCGCCGGATCATCCGCCGGATCATCCGCAACCCCAACCACCCCCGCAACCCCAGCCGCGACGACACCCCCTCCCAGTGGAACCCCCGCCGCCACTCCCGCGGGAGGAGCCGCCACGACGCCTACCGGAACGCCCACGGGAACCCCTGCAACTACTCCCGCGGCCACCGCACCCGCGGCCACCGCACCCGCGGCCACCGCACCCGCGGCCACCGCACCCGCGACCACCACTCCGGCCCAACCCACCAACAGCGCCGCCATGTTTAGC
>JABWBV010000195.1 GCA_013359445.1 Anaerolineales bacterium
AAGACCCTAAAGGTTTCTTTTGCAAGAGACGAACGAGTGAAAATAGGCGTTGCTTGCAAATTTTTCCTTGAATTCATCGAGAAAAACCTTTAGGGTCTGTTACCATTTGCAAATAAAGCCCGTTTTTCCGCACTCATCTCTTGAAAACAAAACCTTTAAGGTCTGGCTTGATTAGTTACCTCAAGTATAATTTCCCTCTCAAGTCCTCTTGAAACCAACCGGAGTTGGACATGCCCCATTCCAAACTGACCTCCCGAGAAGCCGTTCTCAAAGCCATCCAAGAATTTGACCGTTTAGGACGCGAAGCGTTCCTCGCAAAATATGGGTTTGGGAAAAAGAAACCCACCCCATAGCCTCTTCTCCTTTTCTCCTTTTCTCCCCCCACTCCTCATGCCCATCAAAAAATCCGAACTCTACACCTCCCTCTGGGCCTCCTGCGACGAACTGCGCGGGGGGATGGACGCCAGCCAGTACAAAGACTACGTGCTGGTGCTCCTCTTTATCAAATACATCAGCGATAAATACGCGGGCGTGCCCTTTGCCCCGATCAACATTCCCGAAGGGGCCAGTTTCCGGGATATGGTCGCGCTGAAGGGGCGGGCCGACATCGGGGATCAGATCAACAAGAAGATCATTGCCCCGCTCGCCAACGCGAATCAGCAGATTTCTCAGTCCGACTTCCCGGATTTTAATGACCCGGTCAAGCTGGGGGCGGATAAGGAGATGGTCGAGCGGCTGACGAACCTGATCGTGATTTTCGAGCGTAAGGAACTGGATTTCTCCAAAAACCGCGCGGAAAACGATGATATTTTGGGGGACGCGTATGAGTTTCTGATGCGGCACTTTGCCACGGAGAGCGGGAAAAGTAAGGGGCAGTTTTACACCCCCGCCGAAGTCAGCCGGGTGATGGCGCAGATCATCGGGATCAGGGACGCGCGGACGAGTGCGGAAACGACCGTATATGATCCGACATGCGGGTCAGGATCACTCCTGTTGAAGGTGGGGGATGAAGCGGGGACCCCGGTGACCCTGTACGGGCAGGAGAAGGACGCGGCGACCAGCGGCCTCGCGCGGATGAACATGATCCTGCACAATAACCCCACCGCCCTCATCAAGCAGGGCAATACGCTGACCGATCCGAAATACACCCTAAGCGAAACGGCGCTGAAAACGTTCGATTTCGTCGTCGCCAATCCGCCGTTTTCGGATAAACGGTGGAGTACGGGGCTGGACCCGCTCAATGACCTCTACGGGCGCTTTCATTTTGGCGTGCCCCCGGCCAAACAGGGGGATTATGCCTATCTTTTGCACATTGTCCGGTCGTTGAAGAACACCGGGAAGGGGGCGTGCATTTTGCCGCATGGGGTGTTGTTCCGGGGGAATGCGGAGGCGGATATTCGCCGCGCCCTCGTCCGGCGGGGGTATATCAAAGGGATCATCGGTCTGCCCGCCAACCTGTTTTACGGGACGGGCATCCCCGCGTGCATCGTGGTGATTGACAAGGAACACGCGGCCTCCCGCAAAGGAATTTTTATGGTGGACGCCAGCCAGGGGTTTATGAAGGACGGGCCGAAGAACCGTTTGCGTGCCCAGGACATTCACAAGATCGTGGATGTCTTCACCCACCAATTGGAGGTCGAGAAGTATGCCCGCCTGGTGTCCTTCGAGGAGATCGAGCGGAATGAGTTCAACCTGAACCTGCCCCGGTACATTGACACGCAGGAACCCGAAGACCTGCAAGACATCGCCGGACACCTGCAAGGCGGCATCCCCCAGGCGGACATTGACGCCCTGCAACCCTACTGGGACCTCTGCCCCACCCTCCGCCCCTCTTTATTCTCCCCTCTCCCGCGGGGAGAAGGGCCAGGGGGGAGGGAGCGACCCGGTTACTTTCAACTTTCAACCTCCACTCTTCAACTCAAACACACGATCTATACCCACCCCGAATTCGCCACCTTCCTCGCGGACATGCAAACGCACTTCGCAACCTGGCGCACGAAGACCGCGGGCACGCTCAAAGCCTTGGGCGCGGGTTTTGCCCCCAAAGACCTGATCACCGCCCTCGCCGAAGATTTGCTGGCCCATTACACGGACACCCCGCTCATTGACCGCTACGACATTTACCAGCATTTGATGGATTACTGGGCGGAGACGATGCAGGATGACGCGTACTTGATTGCCGCCGATGGGTGGCGGGCGGAGACGTACCGCCTGATCGAGAAGGATAAAAAGGGCAAGGAACGGGACAAAGGGTGGGCGTGTGACCTGCTGTCCAAACCGCTGATCGTCGCCCGGTATTTCGCGGGGGAACAGGCAGAATTGGAACGGCTCACGGCGGAGTTGGAAGCGGTGTCCGCCCGGCTTGCCGAATTGGAAGAGGAAGAAGGCGGGGAGGAAGGGGCGCTTGCCGATTTGGAGAAGGTGAACCGGGGGAGTGTGGCCGCGCGGGTGAAGGAGGTGCGGGGAGCGGGGGAGAAAAGGGGAAAAGGAGAAGAGGAGAAGGGGGAAGGGGAGAAGAGGAGAGAAGGAGATGAGGAGATGGGTGAGTTGGCAGTTTTGGAGGCATGGTTGGCTTTGAACGCGCAGGAGAGCGAGTTGAAGAAGCAAATCAAAGACGCCGAAGCCGCGCTCGACGCGCTGGCCTACGCCCACTACCCCACGCTGACTGAGACGGACATCCAAACCCTCGTCGTGGACGGGAAATGGCTCGCCGCGCTGGAGGCCGCCGTGCAAGGGGAGATGGACCGCGTGAGCCAGACCCTGACCGGGCGCGTGAAAGACCTGGCCGAACGTTACGCCACGCCCCTGCCTGAGATGAACGCCCAGGTGGCGGAACTGGAAGCGAAGGTGAACGGGCATTTGGAAAGGATGGGGTTCGCATGGATGTAAAGAAGGGATATAAGCAGACGGAAGTTGGGGTGATTCCTGATGATTGGATCGTAAAGCCTTGTTCAGCTATTAGCGACTTAATCACCGTAGGTATAGTTATTCGACCAACACAATACTACGTCAAACAAGGTGTGCCAGCCTTACGCTCCGCGAATATTCGAGAGAAAGGAATTAATGACTTTGATATGGTGTTTATTAGCGAAAAAGCAAATAAACTTCTTTCTAAAAGTCAACTCAGGTCAGGTGATGTAGTTAGTGTGCGAACCGGTTATCCTGGCACGAGTGCAGTCGTGCCGCCCAGTTTAGCAGGAGCGAACTGTATTGATCTCTTAATAACAAGACCTTCAAAGAGTATTAATTCAACATTTCTCGCTTACTGGATAAATTCATCTCACGGAAAAGATCAAGTTCTTCGAAATCAAGGGGGACTAGCGCAACAACATTTCAATGTTAGCGAGTTAAGAAACTTAGTAGTCGCAATCCCCCCCACCCTCGCCGAACAACAAGCCATCGCCGAAGCCTTGAGCGACGCCGACGCCCTCCTCGAAAGCCTGGAACACCTCCTCGCCAAAAAGCGCCAGATCAAACAAGGTGCGATGCAGGAGTTGTTGACGGGGAGGAGGAGGTTGGAGGGGTTTGAGAAGAAAACAGGATATAAACAGACTGAATTAGGATTAATTCCAGAGGATTGGGAAATAAAGCGATTAGGAGAACTTTTTGAAATTACATCAAGCAAGAGAGTATTTCAAAGTGAATGGAAAAATAAAGGAATACCTTTTTATCGAGCAAGGGAACTGGCTGTTTTAGGTGAAAATGGTTTTGTAAGGAACGAACTTTTCATTAGCAAAGAAATGTACGAAAACTTCAAGAAAACCTACGGCGTTCCCAAGATTGGCGATATGTTAGTAACAGGTGTAGGAACACTGGGCAAGGTTTATGTTGTTCCTGACGATCAAGAATTCTATTTCAAAGATGGAAATATCATTTGGTTTCAGAATTCAGGCAAAGTCAATTCGGACTTTCTTCGGCAACTTTATTTGACACCGTTAATAATGAAACAAATTGAGGATGCCTCTGCTGGTACCACTGTTGGAACATACACGATTTCTGGAGCGAAGAAAACAATCATTCCCTACCCTTACTTGGATGAACAAACCGCCATCGCCGACATCCTGAGCGACATGGACGCCGAAATCGCCGCGCTCGAAGCGAAACTCGTCAAAGCCCGGCAGGTCAAGCAGGGGATGATGCAGGAGTTGTTGACGGGGCGAATACGTCTTAACCGTGATTGGAAGGATTAGAGGATTACCTTGATTTTTAAAATCAGGGCCATCAAGGAAATCAGGAAAATCAAGGTGAAGACAGGTGCGAATACGTCTTAACCGTGATTGGAAGGATTAGAGGATTACCTTGATTCGTAAAATCAGGGCAATCAAGAAAATCAAGCAAATCACGGTTAAGACGATGAGCAGGATTGGCGGATTACCATGATTAACTTGCGGTTAAAATCAGGGTAATCAAGAAAATCAGGAAAATCATGGTTAAGACAATCAAGGTAATCAAGGTTAAGACGATGCTTTACGAAGACCTCACCCGCCGCATTATCGCCGCCGCCATGAAAGTCCACTCCACGCTGGGAAATGGCTTTCAGGAAGTGATTTATCAGCGTGCGCTTGCAATTGAATTTCCCTATCACAACCTGTCCTTTGAACGCGAGAAAGAAATGTCCATTTATTATCGCGGGCAGGAAATTGGCACGCGACGAGTGGATTTCTTTGTCGAGAATACCATTATGGTTGAACTAAAGGCTGTCATCCAACTGGAAGATGTTCACCTTGCCCAAGCGATGAACTATCTTGAAGCGTATAAGATGGAGATTGGCTTGTTGATTAACTTTGGTGCAAAAAGTCTGCAATTTAAACGCGTACACAACAATAAACTTCTTAACCATGATTTGAAGGATTAGAGGATTACCATGATGCAGAAATCAGGGTTTTCAGGTAAATCAAGTAAATCAAGGTTAAGACATGGACGCCGAAATCGCCGCGCTCGAAGCCAAACTCGTCAAAGCCCGGTCAAGCAGGGGATGATGCAGGAGTTGTTGACGGGGAGGGTGAGGTTGGTGTGAGGGTCCCCAAAAGGTCGCCGGGTGCCTGCAGAACGGTTTCTCCCGCCTGCAGAACGATTTCTCCCGCCTGCGGAACGAACGGATCATCGTCCCAGGGATTCCTCACTTCGTTCGGAATGACAGCCTTCCCCATTCCTAATTCCCCATTCCCCATTCCCCATTCCTAATTCCTAATTCCCCATGCCCCCCATCAGCCTCCCCGAACGCGCCACCCAAACCCGGATCATCCAGCTCTTCCGCGAAGAACTCCACTATCGCTACCTCGGCGACTGGACGGATCGCACCAACAGCAACATTGAAGAAGGCCTCCTCACCGCCTGGCTGGCCGCGCGCGGGCACACCCCCGCCCACATCAGCGCCGCCCTGTTCAAACTCCGGGCGGAGGCGAACAACACCCACCGCACCCTCTACACCAACAACCACGAGGTGTACAAACTTCTGCGCTACGGCGTCCCCGTCAAAACCGCCGCGGGCCAGCTCACCGAAACCGTGCCCCTGATAGACTGGGAACACCCGCTCGAAAACGACTTTGCGGTGGCCGAAGAAGTCACGCTCAAAGGCAACCACGAACGCCGCCCGGACCTCGTTCTGTACGTCAACGGCATCGCCCTCGCCGTGTTGGAACTCAAACGGAGCAGTGTCAGCCTCGGGGAGGGTATCAACCAGAGCCTCTCCAACCTGCAAGCGGACTTCAACGCCTGGTTCTTCACCACCAACCAACTCATTCTCGCCGGGAATAACAGCGAGGGCCTGCGCTATGGCACCCTCACCACCGAAACCAAACACTTCCTCAAGTGGAAAGAAGACGAAGACGACAATACTCGCTACAAACTGGACAAGTACCTGCTCAAACTCTGCGAAAAAACCCGGCTGATCGAACTGATGAAAGACTTCATCCTCTTCGACGGCAAAAAGAAACTCCCCCGCCCCCACCAGTACTTCGGCCTCAAAGCCGCGCAGGAACACGTCCGCGCCCGCAAAGGCGGCATCATCTGGCACACGCAGGGCAGTGGCAAAAGCATTGTCATGGTGTTGCTTGCCAAGTGGATTCTGGAAAATTCCCCCCACGCCCGCGTCGTCATCATCACCGACCGGGACGAACTGGACAAACAAATCGAAGGCGTCTTTGCGGAAGCCGGGGAAAAGGGGATTAAACGCACCCGGAGCGGGCGCGAATTGATGCACCTCCTCGGCCAACCCACCCCGCGCCTGCTCTGTTCCCTCGTCCACAAGTTTGGTCGCCAGGACGTGGACGACTTCGACGCCTTCATCCATGACCTGGAAAGTCAACCCAGCCCCGCCGTGGGCGACCTCTTCATCTTCGTGGACGAATGCCACCGCACCCAAAGCGGTAAACTCCACCGGACGATGAAAGCCCTCCTGCCGGACGCCGTCTTCCTCGGGTTCACCGGGACGCCGCTCCTCAAAAAAGACCGCGCCACCAGCCTGGAAATCTTCGGCGACTACATTCACACCTACAAATTCAACGAAGGCGTGGAAGACGGCGTCATTCTCGATCTGCTCTATGAGGCGCGGGACATCAACCAACGGCTCACCTCCCAAGCGAGTGTGGACGAATGGTTCGAACTCGTCTCCCAAGACCTAAATGACTGGCAGAAAGATGAACTCAAAAAGCATTGGGGGACCATGCAAAAAGTGCAAAGCTCGGAAGCCCGGATGCGCCGCGTCCTCCAGGATATTCTGCGCGATTTCAAAAAACGCCGACGGCTCAATGACGGGACCGGGAACGCCATTCTCGTGGCCTCCAGCATCTACGAAGCCTGCAAATATTACACCCTCTTTCAACGCACCCCTTTCAAAGGGCAGTGCGCGGTCGTCACCTCCTACAACCCCCAGGCGCGGGACGTGACCCTCGAAGAAACCGGGGCCAACACCGAAACCGACAAACAATTCATCTACACCACCTACACCGACCTGCTCAAAGACGTTCAGCCTCAACCTGGCAAATCCAGAACCGAAACCTACGAAGATGGTGCGAAAGCGCTTTTCACCAAAGAACCCGCCCGCATGAAACTCCTCATCGTGGTGGACAAACTCCTCACCGGGTTCGACGCGCCGCCCTGCACCTACCTCTACATTGACAAATCCATGCAGGATCACGGCCTCTTCCAGGCCATCTGCCGCGTCAACCGCCTCGACGGCGAAGACAAAGACTTCGGCTACATCGTGGACTACAAAGACCTCTTCAAAAAAGTCGAAAACGCCATCGCCGTCTATACCTCCGAACTCGATCACACCGCTCCCGGCCCCGATCCCGAAGTCCTCCTCCAGGATCGCCTGAAAAAAGGCAAAGAACGCCTCGACGCCGCCCTCGAAACCCTCGCCCTCCTCTGCGAACCCGTCGAACCGCCCAAAGAGGAACTCCAATACCTGCGCTACTTCGTCGGCAACTCGGAAATTCCGACCGATGTGCAAGCCCACGAACCGCAACGCGTCGCCTTCTACCGTGCGGTGGTCGCCCTCGTCCGCGCCTACGCCAACCTCGCCGACGAACTGGCCCCCGCCGGATACACCCCCGCCGAAATCACCCGGCTCAAACAGCACCTCAAAGACTACCTCAACCTGCGCGACGCCATCCGCAACGCCGCCGAAGAAACCCTCGATCTCAAACCCTACGAAGCGGACATGCGTCACCTCATTGACACCTACATCGAAGCCGACGAACCGCGCAAAATCTCCCCGTTTGACAACCTGGGCTTAATGGACCTGATCGTCAAAACCGGCATCGCCCAGGCCATCGCCGAACGCCTCGCCAACCTCAAAGGCGACCAGACCGCCATCGCCGAAACCATCGAAAACAACGTCCGCAAAATCATCCTCGACGCCTCCCTCACCGACCCGGCCTTCTACGCGAAAATGTCCACCCTCCTGGATGAAATCATCACCGCCCGCAAAGCTCGCGCCCTCGAATATGAAGAATACCTCCAGAAGATCAACGCCGTCATCACCCAAACCCAATCCGGCAAGGCGGACACCACCCCCGACGCTCTCAACACCCCCGGCAAGCGCGCCCTCTATAACAACTTGAAACCCGCCCTTTCCCAAATCGCCGACGAAAAAGCTCCCTACCTCACCGACCCTGCCGACCCGACCTTAGCCCTGGCCCTGCAAATAGACGAAACCGTGCGCCGCGTCCGCCCCGCCGATTGGCGCGGCCACCAACCCCGCGAACAGGTCATCAAACGCGCCCTGTACGACCTCCTTCACGACGTGCCACAAACGGCCCGGATGCAAGAAGTCGAACGCCTCTTCAATATCATCTACCAGCAAAATGAATACTGAAACCCTCGACCTCGGTGATCTCGTCATCGAAGTCATTTTCAAGGACATCAAAAACGTCCACCTGAGCGTCCACCCGCCCACCGGCCGCATCCGCCTCGCCGCGCCCGCGTGGATGAGCATGGACACCCTCCGTCTCTACGCTATTGCCAAACTCGACTGGATCAAAAAACAGCAAACCAAACTTCGGGCACAGGCCCGTGAGACTCCCCGCGAATACCTCGACCGCGAAAGCCACTCCGTCTGGGGCCGCCGCTACCTCCTCCAAATCCACGAAGAAGACCGCCCTCCGGTCATCGAGCTGCACCCCCAACACCTCCACCTCACCCTCCGCCCGGACACGTCCCCGGACAAACGTGAAGCCCTCCTCGCCGCGTGGTACCGCGCCCAACTCCACGCCGCTCTCCCGCCTCTCCTCGCCAAATGGGAACCCGCCCTCGGCGTCCACCCCACCCGCGTCCTCTTCC
Source organism: Anaerolineales bacterium (assembly GCA_013359445.1). GTDB lineage: Bacteria > Chloroflexota > Anaerolineae > Anaerolineales > JABWBV01 > JABWBV01. The sequence goes on from JABWBV010000195.1 coordinate 8,785, forward strand.
GCCACATGAAAACCAAATGGGGTAGTTGCAACCCCGCCACCGGCACCCTCCTCCTCAACACCGAACTCGCCAAAAAGCCCCCGGAGTGCCTGGAATACGTCCTCGTCCACGAACTGGTCCACTTGCTGGAACGCCATCACAACGCGCGGTTTCAAGCCCTGATGGATCAGTTTCTCCCCCACTGGAAGTTATCCCGCGAAGAATTGAACCGGATGCCCTTGGGGGCGGAGAAATGGGAATATTAGCCATGCTCACCGGCCCCATCCGTGCTTTCAAATCGGCTCATCCCCTGCGCCACAATCTGCCAAACTTCCCTTGCGATGGGCCACATCGAGACGAACCACAAAGCATACGCCGTCCCATGCAAAACCCCATAATAAGGCGGGATAAAAATACTGGCCCACAAGAAGGCTCCCCCAAAATTAACCGTTATCAAACTGAACAAATTGCCCCCTAAGCGCGGCGTCTCATCCGGCAAAAATATCTGGCGGAAGAAATACGGGATCAGCGCATACCCAAACTGCAGTACCCACCCATAAATCAACGCCTGCGGCGCGTTCTGTTCAATGCCCGCCCCCGGAAAGCCTGGTCTCTCTACAATGGTCGACTCAACTCCTTGAAGAACAAAATACGTAACTACTCAGGCCAGACCCTAAAGGTTTGGTTGCAAGAGATGAGTGCGGAAAAACGGGCTTTGTTTGCAAATGTATTCCTGAATTCATCGAGAAAAACCTTTAGGGTCTGAGTAGTTACCAAAATACTTTAATTACGGCACGAAGGTAGCTACCCCAATGCCAAAGGTGTATACCAGTTCACCCCCTAAATAGCCAACGGCAAGCACCAAACCCAGGCCGATCAGCTGGAGCGCCGTATGCAGAGCCTGTTTGCCGGGGGTGTATTGGCCCCGGTTACGGGCATAACACACGGCCTGAATGCCAAAGATCACGAAAGTGGCCATGCCTATGAACTTATGGGTAGTTAACGTCGCAAGGGCCGGGCTGTCCATAGGAACCACGCGCGCGGCAAGCAAACCTGTCACGAGCGTTACCAATGTACCAACCACGCCAAGCAATAACGCGTACCAAGCGGCCTCGGTAAACGCCTTCCCTTTCCAGAGGCGTCCCATCCAGTCCAGGGCTATGTAACTGAGCAATAAAGCGATGGGGAAATGAACCATGAGGGGATGAAGGTTAAAGGACATCGGGGACTCCTTTTGAGTTTATTTTTGTGTCGTGGACACGGCTTCCAGTTTCATCTGTACCGCCCCCACCCCAAGCAAAATGGTGGCGGTCAGGATCGAAATCCCGCCTACCAGCACCAGGTAAAAAGGTAGCCCCAAATAGACCTCTGCTAAAATTCCCAATGGCATTAACAAACCGGCCAGGGCCAGCCCGGATACCCAACGGGCCAGACGGGCCGAGATGGGGAGTTTGACCAGCAAAAACCCAAAAACGATATTCAGGAAAGAAAACAGATTCCCATGCACATGAGCCAGGCGGGCTTCAAAGTGCGCGCCTGTATTGTAGCTTTCAATCCAGGCTTCTTTCCCAGGAGCAAAATCGCGCAGGTAGATCAGGATAAAGCCATAGATCATAAACGCGGCCATCACCCACAGCCCCACGCTAATATTCCATTTTCCAAACGGTTGAGTTTTCATCTCACTTCTCCATTAATGCTCGCCACGATGCGTGCCGAGAAAAGCCAATTGAGTTTTTGCGTCCATGCCCCGCACCGCCCCTTCAGGGACAATGACGGTCGCCCCTGCTTGAACGGGTAGAGGTTCCCCATTTACCCACATCACACCTTCCCCTTCTAAAAAATGATAGACAGCCAGGGGCGCGGGATGGGGCGGAATTTTTTGTCCGGGTTCCAGGCCCACCAACACGGATTTTAGATGATCTGCAACGATCAACGGCTGGGGTTGGGGGCCTTCGTGGGAAAAGACAACTTTTTCGTTCCAGTCAGGAATCAGGATGGGGTTCATGAAATTTACTCCTTTTCACTTGAGAAAATAATCTGGAAAGGCCGGGCAATGGCCTGCCTGGGACAAATCCGTTCACAATACCCGTGATATTCGCAAGTTGCGGGGTGGGCGAGCGTAGCTTTTGCGTCCCTCAGGACGAGTGCCCCAGTCGGGCACACCCGTATACATAACCCACACCCATCACAGCGCGCTGGCAAAATTTCAGGCACAAGGTTTGTCAATGGTACAGCATCCATAGGTGTTTTCCAGTCTCTCCAAGCATACCCCCGCCGCTTTCCCCCTTCCACGACTTAAGTCGAATATCAGTAGATCACTTTTTTGTAGTGACGACTTTAGTCGTTAAGGGCGACAAACGATTGAAATAG
>JABWBV010000196.1 GCA_013359445.1 Anaerolineales bacterium
CACGCTCCTCGCCGACCCGGCCAATTTCACCTGGCGCGCCATCGATAGTGAAACTCTGGATGGCTTTGTGCCGGATCTGGGGTTGACCAACTACGTCTACCCCAGTATCTATCGACCCCCCAGCATTGCCACGTCGGGGTTGCCCTCGCAGGTGCGTCATCGCTTTTGGGGGACGGTGGAAAAGCAGAGCGATCATACCGGCTGGCGCTATATTGGCGTCGTCATCTACGCCGCGCTGGGCCAACCCTGCCCGATGGAATTTCACTTGGGCGCTGACACGATTGGCAGGATTGAACCACAGCGCGCCGACAACCGTCGTCGCCGTCGTCCAATTGATCCACAATTTACCCAAAGTTTTCCAAGATTCGACCGAATTCATCGTAACCTCACCAAAGAAAAAAGCTTGACCCAACGCATCCGCCAGCCCATCCCCCACAACCGCCACCGCAAATCGCGCCAAAGCTTCAACGCCTCAGTACGTTCGGCAACGGTCAACGGTTCGGGGGCGTAGGCCGCGCGGACAAAATAATCGGCCAGCGCCCACACTTCTCGAACCATGTACGCGGCTTCGCCCTGCGGCAGAGCAAAAAAACGTCCGGGCACGGAGAGCGCCTCGATTCGAAAAGAAAAAACTGCGGCGAATTCATACGGGGTTGAACCGGGCCGCGCCTGAATGTTCAACCGCGCCCCCGCGTGATGCAAACGCCCAAACAACCGCGCCACCATTTCGTCCGGGGAAAGATGCCGGAAACGCCAATTTTCCCACAGATTCCACCCCGCGAACCCTCCCAACCCCAACAAAAAAACGCCCACAAGTCCCCATACCACCCCACGCGCACCCCGCTTCCACCCCGGTTCAAACGGGGGAGGAGGAACTACACTCGTGACGCCCTCCCCCGCGGGACTGTCGGTCCGCGTCAGTTCGGGTTGGCCGCCTGTCGGTTCAAACGCCACCCAGCCCACCTCGGCAAAATAAATCTCCACCCACGAATGAGCATCCGCCTCCGTGACAAGATACCGCTCGTTGACCGGATCATAGGTTCCACTGGCATACCCCACCGCCAACCGGGCGGGCAATCCCGAGGCCCGTGCCAGCACCACCATCGCCGTCGCATAATAATCGCAATACCCGCGCCGCACATCAAACAAAAAATAATCCACCACATCCTGATCGGGGGGAGGCTCCGGCAAAGCGAGCGAGTAAGGGAACGAGCGCAAAAAACGTTCCAATGCCACCGCCCGGTCAAACGGCGTCGGCTGGGCAATCGTCACCCCCGCGGCCAGGTCGAAGACGCGCGCGGGAATGCCCTCCGGCAGAGCGAGATACCGCGCGCGTACCCACTCTGGCAACGGGGCGGTGTGTGTGCGCAATTGCGCCGCGCTGATAAAAGGAACAAACGCATCTACCTGATATTCGGTCTCGTTCACCAACCCCGCAAACTGATCGGCAAAGCGCTCTTCTTCGGGTGGGGCGCGCCATGCCAGGGTAAACGGCCCATCGACGGAAAGAATATCACCAGCGGAAAAAATAAACGTGCGCGTTTCGCCCGTTAAGCGCACATGCTGGCGCACCACGCGCGGGGGTCCGCCCGTTGGGAGGGCCACCGCCCCTGCCGGGTAGGGAATCGAGGTTGTCGCGGGGGTGGTCCACCCCTGCCCGGTGTACGTGTCATACGTCAAACTGCGCCAATAATATCGGGGGGAGGTTTCCGCCAGCGGATCGTCCACTTCAACGACCATTACCAGTTGTTCGGACAATTCTGGCCCGGAGCCGAGTAAATGAAGGCGAGGTAGCCCGCCGGTCTCGACAGGCTCAAACGGGCTGGGCGGGGCTTCGGGGAGGCTCAACCCCAAAGATTCGCCCACCTCGCGCGTATCCGTAGCGTTTCCGGTGGCAGGGGTTTGGAAGAAGTCAACGAACTGGCGAAAATTGATGATCGGAACCAGCAAGGCCACTATCACCGCCAACAGGGTCAACCCACTGGCCGACCCAAGCGCATCGAGCCGCAAATCCTCCGCATAGTCCATGTGGTTGTTTTGCCACTTTTTTTCCTGCTGATATTGATGATGTAACCCCGTCAACAGGAGGACCAGCCCTACAAACCCTGCCAACCCGATCACGCTCTCCTGCCGAACGTAAGAAAAACAACCAGCCAATACGACCCCCGCGGGGAACAACGCCACGAGCGGACGCCCCCAACGCCGAAGAAACCACCCCGCCCAAAACGCCATCCACAGCACCCCGCCACTCCACAAAATCACCATCACAACCCGATCATATGCCACGTCCCCAGTCAAAACATGTTGAAACCAAGCGCCCAACGGGGAAAGGACTTTTGTCAGTGCGCCCCAAAACTCCTTCCAGTTTAAGGTGAGACTGTTGTACACAGGCCATAAATCCACCACCTCCTGACTTTCACTTCCCAACCCGGCTACACTCGCTTGCCCCTGCATCCATAAATACACCGACAGGGTTCGCGCCACCGCCCATGCCCCTGCCCACAACCTCCCCGCGTGAAAAATGACCGCAATTGCGCCCGTAATCAGGGCAAAAAGCCACAGACGCCAGGGATTTCTTTTCGGGTTGCCCCCCCACCATCCCAGGCTGACCGCCACGAACCCGATCAAGTAAAGCCACGAGCGCTCCGTCTCCAACCCGCGCACAATCCTGGTCAGACTCACAATCACGAGAATCAAACTGCCAAACAACAATCCAACCGCCGCCAATCCATATAACCCCACCCGGCGGCGTACTTTTTCCAAAAACCAAGCCAAAAATTGCAAAGCCATCGTTTCAAACCAACCAACCAACTAACCAACTAACCAACTAACAGACAAACCAACCACCTCCCCCTCACCCCACCTCCTTCCAGGCCAAATCACCGGGGGTCTCTCGGAGAAAGGCGCGGCTACTGGCTGTCTGCCGCCATTCCCACTGGCCCTGATGCCCAGGGCGCATTTCCGGGCGGTCAAAAAACGCACTGGGAATCAAATACCGCACGATGCCCACTTCGGCCAAAACTTGCATGAGGGTGGACGTGGGTGGGCGGACCAGGTGGGAGGCTTCCGATTCGGGGGCAGGGTACGACTCCGGGTCGAGAAACAGGACCGTCGGCACCGCACCCCGATGAAGCAGGGGTAACAACGCATCGACCCAAATCGGATTCGGATTGGACGTAATCAGAATCAGGGAATTTTGCCGAAAAATGGGACGCGCCAGTTCCAGTAATTTCTGAAGGGAACACGCCCCCGGACGGGCGACAGCGAGGGTACGCAAAAGATCATGGTGGTGCGCTTCCCCGTGCCTAGGAGGGAGCCACGCGAGGTCCGCCCCATGCGTGACCAACCCCACCGGATGTCCACCCCGCAAGCCCTGATCAGCAAGAGACGCGGCCAGGATCACCCCATGTTCTTCGGTTGAGGCGGCCCCTTGTCCGGCCTGCACGCGCTCGTCCAGATCGAGAAAAATCCACCAGTCGCTCGCCGGGCTGTTGTCCAAATTTCGGACAAAGTATTGGTTGCGCCGCGCGGTCGTCGGCCAGTGGATGAGACGCAAACTATCGCCGGGGGTGTATTCCCGCACGTTGGTCACACTGACAGTTTCCTCCGCCGCAAACCTGCGCGGGCGTCCGTCGCCCACCCGCCCGCCGGGCGCAACTTCGATGAACGGCAGGGGGATGATAGGAGGCGTCACAAGCATCGTACTCGTTTGGGGGTCTTCCAGGGTCAGTTCAAAAAAGCCGAACGGATCATGCGTCCGCAGAGTCACCGGGCCGAGGGTAAACACCCCCCGCCGGGTACACATCCCGCCAATTTGCCACCGACTACTCAACCCCGCCCCCCCGACCGCACTCACCCGTTTGGGCTGATAATCGGGCATGGTCGAGGCATAATCCACTTCCACCCAAATCGCTGGTGCCCAACCCAGATTCTTGAGTTCAAATTGTTCTTCCAACCGGTCGCCCACCTGTGCCCAGCCAAAGCGCATCCGCCGGGAAAACGTCAGGCCTTTCGCCAGGGACCGGACCCACAAATAGCCGCCCCCCCACGCCACGCCCAACCCCAACAATAAAACAAACCAGCCCCGATAAGTTTCGATCAAGTACAAAACCAAGACCACAAGCATCAAGCCTGGGAGCAGGTAAGTTTTTGGGACTATTTTGGCGTGCATGTTAATTCATTCACTTCAGCGCATTTTTTAAGTTTTCGTTTCGTGCCCAACGCCGCAATAGGGAACAAGCCCGATACCGATCCTCCCCGTATTCGGCCTGGAGATGATTCAACACAGCCACCACGCGGCCAAACCCGATCTCCTGCCCCCATTCCACCAGCCCGCGCGGGTAGTTGACGCCCAAGCGCATCGCCAAATCGACCGTGTCCGCGTCCGCCACCCCCTCCAACACAGCAAACGCCGCCTCGTTGATCAACATACTCAGGATACGCGGCAAGATCAGCCCCGGACTATCTTCGATCCATAACGGAATTCGGCCCAAACTGCGGACAAAATTTTCCGCGGCCTGCCGGATGGCATCGGTCAAAAAGGGCGTAGAAACTAGCGTCACCAGGGTGCCATTACAGAAAAACAACCCGTCAAACCCCACCAATGTTTCCGGATAATCCATCCAGGTGGCGATTTCGGTCAGGGGGGCATCGGCGCATTGACAAAGGAGGGGGACATCCGGGGGAAGGGTGGCGTCCATTTGGATGACCGCGTCTTTTAGCCCTTCGTTTTTGCCGTTGAAGACCAACCCGGCCAGTGGGGACATTTCGGGCACAGGATGATGCACGAGGGCGTACCCGGCTTGTTCGCACAAGGCCGCGAGGCCCGGCGCATAACTTCCTTCCGAGAGGATCAGGGTCCCCGCATTGTCGCCCACTTCCGGCGGGGTGGGGATGCTCTCTTCCCCCTCCGTCCGGTAATCGTAAAACCCCTGCCCGGATTTGCGCCCAAACCGTTTGGCCTGGGTCATTTGGGCTTGAATCCAGTGCGGGCGGTAGCGCGGTTCGCCAAAAGTTTGCTCATACATCGACTTCATCGCCGCCGCGTTGATGTCAATGCCAATCAAATCCATTAACCGGAATGGCCCCATGCGGAACCCCCCGCCGAGTTGCACCGCCCAATCGATTTGCGCGTGAGTGGCGACGTTTTCGCCCAACAGGCGCAGGGCCTCCCCGTAAAAGGGACGGGCGACGCGATTGACGATGAACCCTGGCGTGTCCCGTGTTACGACGGGGGTTTTGCCCATTTGGGTAGCGAGGGCCACGAGAAAGTCTAAAGTCGCCTGGCTGGTCAGGGCGCCGCGCACGACTTCAACGAGGGGAAGGATGGGAGCGGGGTTGAAGAAGTGAAACCCCGCCACCCGCGCGGGGGTGGAAACGGCGGAAGCGATGGCGGTGACGGGCAGGGTGCTGGTGTTTGTGGTAAGAAGCGTTTCGGGGACACAAATCCGTTCGAGCCGGGCAAAGAGGTCTTGTTTGAGGGGGAGGTCTTCGAGGGCGGCTTCGATAATGACAGTAGCCGGGGCAAAGTCTTCTATGTCCGCGGTAAATTGAACCTTTGCCATTCGGTCCCCCTGCCCTTTGCGGGTGAGGAATTTTTCGAGATAGGTTTTGGCCTGTTCGAGCATCACAGGGACGACATCGTGCAAGATGACGCGGTGTCCGGCAAACAGGGCCACGAGCGCAATGCCGCTCCCCATCGTGCCCGCGCCGATAATGCCGATGGTGACATCGGGGCCGATGATGACATTGGGGCCGATGTCACCATCGGGGCCAATGGCGATATTATTTTCAAGTGGAGGGGTAGAGGTAGAAGTCATAAAGTTATCGGTTATCAGTAATCGGTTAATAGGAGTCACGCATCACGCAACACCTCTCACTTCCCCTTAAATTCCGGCTCGCGCTTCTCCAAAAACGCGGCCATCCCTTCTTTTTGATCTTCCGTATCAAAGAGAAGGACAAAATTCCGGCGTTCGACCATCATGCCATCGCGAAGGGTGGTTTCGTTGCCGTATTTGAGGGCTTCGCGGGCGAGGCGGATGGCAACGGGCGGGCGGGCGGCAATGGTTTGGGCCAGTTCTTTGGCCGCGTCCAGATACCGTTCGACCGGAACCACGCGGTTGACCAGGCCGTATGCAAACGCTTCCTGCGCGGTGATCGGGTCTCCGGTCAGGATCATTTCCATCGCACGATAGGGGCCAAGCGCTTTGGTGAGGCGTTGTGTGCCCCCGGCCCCGGGCATGATTCCGACTTTGATCTCCGGCTGACCGAATTTGGCGGTCTCCGACGCGACGATCAGGTCACAGGCCATCGCGAGTTCACAGCCCCCGCCGAAGGCAAATCCGCTGACGGCGGCGATGATCGGTTTTTCGATAGCCTGAAGGCGTTGCCAGTATTGGAGGGTGTTCCGGCGCAAAATATCCATTGGGGCGGCGTTTGCCATAACTTGAATATCGGCCCCGGCGGCAAAGACGCGCGCACTCCCCGTGAGGATGATGGCGCGGATGTCCGGGTCAGCGTTGAGCGTTTCGAGGGCGGTGCAGAGCGCGTCCATCACGTCTGGGCTGAGGGCGTTTAAAACTTTGGGACGGTTGAGGGTCAGGATGGCGACGTGGGGGCCATCGCGTTCGAGCAACACAAGTGGGTCTGTCAAAGTAGAACTCCTGGGGTTTTCGAGTATTTTATCCGATTTTTCAAGGGTATAATCTGAAGTGATAGAGGATAACCGTTTAGGTTAGTGCTTATCTTCCTTTTCCCACTCTCAATTCCCTCTCCCTCCCAAAAAAATTATGAACATTCTCGGCATAGACATCGGCGGAACAGGCATCAAAGGTGCCATTGTCAACACAACCACAGGCGAACTCGTGACAGAACGGTATCGGCTTTTAACGCCTCAGCCCGCCACGCCCGAAGCGGTAGCGGAAACGGTCGGGCAAATTTCCCGGTTTTTCAACTGGCAAGGCCCTATCGGGATTGGGTTTCCGGCCATTGTGCGGAGCGGAATCACCCTGAGTGCGGCCAACGTTGATCTGGCCTGGATTGGGACAGACGCCGCCACCCTGTTCGAGCAAGCCACCTCCTGCCCGGTGCGGGTGGTCAACGACGCAGATGCCGCGGGAATGGCGGAAATGCGTTTTGGGGCTGGGGCCGATCGCGAGGGGGTGGTGCTGATCGTCACCATCGGCACGGGGTTGGGAACCGCTTTATTCGTCAACGGGCACCTTGTCCCCAATACCGAATTTGGACATATTGAAATCGGCGGGAAGGATGCAGAACTTAAGGCATCGGAGGCCGCGCGTATCCGCGAAGAGTTATCCTGGAAAAAATGGGCCAAACGGTTCAACCGGTATTTACAAACGCTCGAAAATTTGCTGTCCCCGGATGTGATCATTCTTGGCGGGGGGGCCAGTAAAGAGTCGGAAAAATTTGTGCAACGGTTGAATGTCAAAGCAGAACTGATGATTGCCGCAATGCTGAATGAGGCAGGCATTGTCGGGGCCGCGCTGGCCGCAGAAAGTCAATAACACAAGTGCCGTTATGGAAACCCTTATGACAACAGAAACCACCCTTACAGAAACCCTTGTCACTGCCCCTCCTATTCCTCTCGAAAAAGCTCCTATGCCCGAAAATTCCCGTCCCAAAGAACAAGCCAAAACTGTTTTTGATCTCAAAGACCCCAACCTCTACATCAACCGCGAACTCAGTCAACTTGAGGTTTTTCGGCGGGTACTCGAAGAAGCGCAAGACGAGTCCCATCCCTTGTTGGAACGGGTTAAGTTTTTGGCGATTGTGGGGAGCATTATGGACGAGTTTTTTATGGTGCGCGTGGGAGGCCTCAAACTTCAAGCCGACACGGGCGTGGTCGATTTATCGATTGATGGCCTGACCCCCGCCGAACAACTTGCCTCCATCCGAAAATTGTCTCTCAGTCTGATGCAAACGGCGCGCACCTGCTGGCACAAAGATCTGCACCCCCGTCTCAAAAAAGCAGGGGTCCACATTCTGAATTACGACGAACTAAACGCCAAACAAACCCAACAAGTCCAAGATTATTTTGAGGAAATGATTTTCCCGGCGCTAACGCCGCTGGCCGTCGATCCGGGGCATCCCTTTCCCCATATTTCCAACCTGAGCCAAAACCTCGCGATCATGATCCGAGACCAGGCAGGAGAAGAACGTTTTGCGCGGTTAAAAGTCCCCAATTCTTTACCCCGGTTGGTGCCCCTCAAACGTTCTTCCGGCAGTGTGCGCGCGGATGGCACCGTCCCCCACAATCACTATTTTGTGTGGGTACACCAGGTCATCTCTGCCAACCTGCACCGTCTTTTCCCCGGCATGGAAATCATCGAAGCCCATCCCTTCCGCGTCATTCGAAACGCCGACATGGTGATTCAAGAACTGGAAGCCGATGATCTGCTGGAAGCCATGAGCGCAAGCGTCCGTGACCGCCGTTTTGGCTCCGTGATCTACATGGCCGTCCAAAGCGAAATGCCGCCCCGCCTCAAAGAAATCCTGATCGAAAACCTCGAAATGGATGCCCGAGACATTTACGTGCTCGATAATCCGTTGGGCCTTGGCAGTCTAATGAGCCTCGCCCAAATTGATCGCTACGACCTGCGCGATCAACCTTTTCAACCGGCCTTACCCCTGCAACTCCGAAGCGAATACTACGACGGAAATTTATTCAACGCCATCAAGCGGGAAAACATCCTGCTCCACCACCCCTACGACTCCTTTGACCCGGTCGTGGACTTTATCAAAAGCGCGGCGCGTGACCCCAACGTGGTCGCCATCAAACAAACCCTGTACCGAGTCGGGCGCAATGCCCCGGTCGTCAACGCCCTCCTGGAAGCCCGCCGCGAATACGGCAAAGAAGTCGCCGTCCTTGTCGAACTCAAAGCCCGTTTCGACGAAGAAAGCAATATCAGTTGGGCCAAAGCCTTAGAGCGTGAAGGCGTGCATGTCATCTATGGTTTGCTAGGGCTAAAAACCCACTCCAAAATCGCCCTGGTCGTCCGCCGCGAAGGGGACACCATGCGCCGCTATCTCCACCTGGGAACAGGCAACTACAACGTCGTCACTGCCACCATTTATGAAGACTTCGGCCTCTTCACCGCCGACGAAGCCCTGGGAGCCGATGCCTCCGACCTGTTCAACTACTTGACCGGATACTCCGCCAAAACCGATTACCGCAAAATGCTCGTGGCTCCGATCAACTTGCGCTCCCGGATGACTGCCCTCATCCAACGAGAAATAGACCTCGCAAAACAAGGCAAACCCGCGCGTTTAATTTTCAAAATGAATTCAATCGTAGATAAACCGATGATTCGCCTGTTATACGAGGCCTCACAAGCTGGGGTTAAGATCGATCTCGTCATTCGAGGCATTTGCAGTCTGCGCCCAGGAATTCCCGGTTTGAGCGACAACATCCGCATCACCAGCATCATTGGACGCTTCCTGGAACATAGCCGCATCTACTACTTCCAAAATGACGGGAACGAAGAAGTGTACATGGGCAGTGCAGACCTGATGACCCGAAACCTCGACCGCCGCGTCGAAATCCTGTTCCCCATCGAAAACACCCAAATGATCAACCACATCCGCGACGACATCCTCCCCATGTATCTTGCGGATACACGCAAAGCCCGTCTGATGCTTCCCGACGGAAAATATATCCGCCTCCAATCCGATGCAAATGTCAAAGAAGCCATCAACGTTCAGGAATGGTTCCTAAAAAGTCGCCAGGGCCAAACGCGTTAATCCCAACCTGAACGACCCAATCTCGGAAATCCCCAAACATCCATCCCCTTCTGCCCCTCAACCTTCCACCGCCTTCCAAAGTTTGGATCAACCCTATGCCCCAACTCACCCCCGGCCAAAAAGCCACCCTCACCAAAACCTTCACCGAAACCGACGTAATCGCCTTTGCTCAGGCCTCCGGCGACCATAACCCCGTCCACCTCGACGAAGCCTATGCCCAAACCACCCGGTTCGGGAAACGGATCGCGCACGGGATGCTCGTCGCCGGGCTAATCTCCGCCGTGCTCGGCACCCAACTTCCAGGCCCCGGCACCATCTACCTCGGGCAGGAACTCAGCTTCAAAGCCCCCGTCTTCCTCGGCGATACCATCACCGCCGAAATCGAGGTCGCCACTGTCCGCCCAGGCAAACCTATCGCCACCCTCACCACGAACTGCTACAACCAAGACGGCACCCTCGTCATCGAAGGCAAAGCAACCGTGTTAATTCCGTGAGTTTTTTCACCACAAAGGAGACAAAGGGCACGAAGGTTTTTATTTACTTTCGTGCCCTTTGTGGTTAACGCTATCCGCCCACTTCCACATGCCGTCCGCTGGCCGACGCTTCGTGAATGGCGTGCATGATGTCCAACACGTGAAACGCCAAATCCCCACTCGCGCGGTGACCATGCCCCGCCCGGATTGCCTCCGCCATCTCGGAAAGGCCCAGCCCGCGACTTTGTTGCTCCGGCCCGCCCGTGAGGGGGATGTTGGCCCATTCGCGTTCCCCCGCCCGGCGGAGGTGAACCGGCCCGCCAAACGTATTCGGATCGGGGACGCGCAAACTGCCTGCCGTGCCGTAAATTTCGATGGGAGGCAGGGTCGAAGCGTGAACGTCGAAACTGGTGATAATCGTTGCCACTGCCCCGTTTTCAAAGTCCAACACCCCCGTGACGTGGGTGGGCACCTCGACCGGGATCACGGTGCCCGCGCGGGGTTGGCTGGTGATCAGCCGCTCGGCGCGGGGGGTGGCGACACTGCCCGTCACGCGGCGCACCGGCCCAAGCAAGGTGATTAACGCGGTCAGATAGTACGGTCCCATGTCGAACATCGGCCCCCCGCCAGGTTGGTAATAAAATTCCGGGGCGGGATGCCAGCTTTCGTGCCCGGGACAAAGCATAAACGCCGTCCCCCCGACCGGGGCACCGATTTCTCCATCATCGATCAACTTTTTGCAGGTTTGAATCCCTGCGCCCAAAAACGTGTCCGGCGCACAGCCGACGAGCAAACCTTTGGCGCGGGCAGTTGCGATGATCTTGCGCCCCTCTTCGCGGGACAGGGCGAGAGGTTTTTCGTTGTAGACGTGTTTGCCCGCGTCGAGGGCGGCGAGGGCA
>JABWBV010000800.1 GCA_013359445.1 Anaerolineales bacterium
CCCCGCCGGGCGTGATCCAACTGTTCACCATTGCCGGGCCGCTAACGGAATAACTGCGAATGCGCGGGGCACTGACATCCAACGAAAGAGGCACCAGTTCCAAAATATCCGCCAAAGTCATATCGGTCAGGACCACTTGTTGAAAATTCTGATACAAGCTGGGGATTTGCGGCACAATGTCGAGTTGCAAGGCTTTGGTATAAATCGCGCGCAAAATCTCTTGTTGGCGCCGCCCCCGATCAAAATCATTGGAAGACATACGGGAACGGGCGTACCATAGGGCGGTGTACCCATCCATATGCACCACGCCCGGCCCCACCGAATACCAGTACAGACTTTGGGTGGCCCCATTCAGCCGGTAATCAGCAAAGGGACAGGCAAGGGGGACATCCACGCCCCCCAACGTGTCGACAATTTGCCGAAACCCATCGAAGTTCACCATCGCAATGTGGTCAATCGTGACGCCGAGATTGTTGTAGATGGTGTCCCGCAGAAGGGCCGCGCCCCCGCCGGGGTAGTGATCCAATTCCCCGTACACAAAGGCCGTATTGATCCGGTTCATCCCCCGGCCCGGAATATCCACGTACAAATCGCGGGGGAGCGAAATCAAAGAGACCATGCGGTCGCCGGGACGAATAGAGGCGATGATGATGGTGTCTGTGCGGGAGATGATGCCGGTGCCACTGTAATCCGCGCCGAGCAGGAGCACGTTGACCACGTCTTTCCCGTTGGAGGGGAAAGGAGTCCCTAAGGAAAGGGGGGTGACGGGTGTCAGCGTGGGGACAGGGGTCGGCGTGGGAGGCGGGGTGCCCGTCACGGTGGGTGTGGCAGTGGGGACAGGCGTATGGGTGAAGGGGGCAAAAAAGGTTGGCGTTGGGGTCACGGTGGGGCCGTTGGTCACCGTGAGGATGAGTTGCGCCAGGGGGGTGGAAAAATCTTGCCCCAAATTCCCACAGGCCAGGCTGATCAGCATCCAGGCCAGCACCCAACTCCAGGCGCGTACACGTGGGAAAAAGCGCAATGATTTCATCGAACTGATTTTGCGAGGATCATTTGGGGGCGTTGAGCGCCTGGCGCATGATGGCGGTCAGGGCGTCGTAATCCGGGAGGAGAACCTGTGCCCCGCTAGAGGGAACCCGATAATCGGTCACTTGCTCCCGATCAATAAAAAACGCCTCGATTTGAGAGGGATGACTGCCCAGTTCGCTTGCCAACCCCAACAAGGGTGTGATGTCCCCCAACGTAAGATCGGTGATGAAGTTGTGACGGTAGAGATCGTACAATTCGGGCACGCGTTTGACGGCGTCCAGGCTGATCAATTTTTCAAAGACGGCCACCAACACCTGTTGCTGACGGCGTGCGCGGTCAAAATCGCTGGTGGTGTACCGGGAGCGGACATACCACAGGGCGGTGTTTCCATCCATGTGAACCAACCCTGCCGGAACCGCTCCCCACGGATCAGAGAGAGGTTCGGCTACTTCGATATCCAGCCCACCCAGGCTATTAATCCCATGTACAAAGCCGCCAAAATTTAACATGACAAAATGTTCGGGATACACGCCCAGGTTGTACTCGAAGGTGGCGGCGAGGAGTTCGTACCCCCCCATCGGCAGGGCGGTGTTGATCCGTTGCATGGTCCAGCCGGGGATGTAAACGTACAAATCACGGGGGAAGGAGGTGATGTGGGCCGTGCCCAGGTTGGGATTCAGGGTGACGAGCATGATCGAGTCGGTGCGAAAACCACCTTCTTCGGGGAGTTCATCGGAACCGAGAAGTAGAATGTTGATTTGTCCGGGGGGCTGGGTGATTAATTCGACGGGAGGTGGGATGGGCACATCGGAATAAACACTGGGCGGGGGGTATTCGCCCCAGGAGGGGGTGTGGACTGGAGCCAGGGCAGGATCGAGGAGGGTGGGGTCCGTATATGCGACGGCCTGCC
>JABWBV010000801.1 GCA_013359445.1 Anaerolineales bacterium
TCGTTGGAAATGGGGCTGGATAGGCGTGGCCGCGGGGGTACTGATTTCCGCCGGGGTGGTGTGGCGGGTAGGGATCGCCCAAGTATTGGATATTCTGTTAGTTGGAGCGACAATTAGTGGCGCAGATGGGCGTGTCCAAATCTGGCAACGTGCCCTGTATATGATTCAAGATTTTCCTTTTACCGGGGTGGGGATGGGGTTGTATGGGGATGTTGCGGAGGCGTTGTACCCTTTTCCTGGCGTTGACCCCCGTTTTATGCCACATGCCCACCAGCTTTTTCTTCAGGTGGCCGTTGATATGGGGCTACCTGGCGGGATGGCCTGGTTGGCGATCTTTGTGCAAAGTATCCTCGTTGCCTGGCGAGTGTATAAAATGGCTCGTCAAGAAAAGAACGCCTGGATGACCGGTTTGGCCGCCGGACTGCTCGCTTCTCAGGTCGCCCTCACGCTCCATGGCCTCATCGATGCCGTCACGTGGGGGATGGTGCGCCCGGCTCCGCTCGTGTGGGGTCTATGGGGGTTGATTTTCGCCGCCCACCTGGACCTGAGCGGCAGGGTTGAAAAGCCGATTTTGCCCCCAAACGAGTACTCACCAAGTGTAGGAAGTTCCGAAAAAAAGGGATGAAAGGAAGCATGTACATGCCTCCTTTCATCCCTTTTTTGTAACTACTCAGGCCAGACCCAAAAGGTTTTGTTTGCAAGAGACGATCATATAAAAAGAGCGTCATTTGCAAATGAGTTCCCGAATTCATCGAGAAAAACCTTTAGGGGCTGAGCAGTTACCCTTTTTTTTATATTTTTTCTGGGTGTGCGTAAACACCTCTCATCTTATAAGGAGTTCCCATGCCGACCCCTACTGCTTTACCCGATTATTTTCATGACCTTAACCAACGCATTGGCGGGGCTTTGCGGACGGATGCGTATAGCCGGACTTTATACAGCACGGATGCCAGCAGTTATCAAGTGATGCCCTTGGGCGTCCTGATCCCGCGCACCCTCGATGACGTTCACGCGGCGGTCGAACTCTCCCACAAGTACCGTATCCCCATCCTGGCGCGAGGGGCAGGCACCAGCCTCGCGGGGCAGACAGTGAACGAGGCCGTCATCATTGACCTCAGCCAGCAGTTTGACCGCATCCTGGAAGTGAACGCCGAAGAGCAATGGGCGCGGGTTCAGCCGGGGTTGGTTTTGGACGTGTTTAACGCGAATCTTGCAAAATATGGTTTACAGTTTGGCCCCGATCCCGCTTCCAGCAACCGGGCGACGGTAGGGGGGATCAGTTCCAACAATTCCACCGGCGCACATTCCATCCTGTACGGGGTCACGACCGATCATGTGCTGGAGATGGACGTTTTGTTGAGCGACGGCACCTCCACCCATCTGGCCCCTCTCACCCCCGAACAACTGGCCCAATACAAACAAAAACCCGGCCTGGAAGGGCACCTTTACCGCACCGTAGACGAAATCGCCCATCGGGGCGCGGCAACGATCCTGGCCGGCACCCCCCGCCACTGGCGGCGTTGTGGGGGCTACAACCTTGACCGCTTCATTGACGGTGCCAACTTCAACTGGCCGCGTGACCCGCGCTTTAACCTCTCCAAACTGGTTTCCGGGTCCGAAGGCTCCCTCGCCGTCATCACGGAACTCAAACTCAATCTTGTGCCGCGCCCCAAAAAGACCGGGTTAGCGATTGTCCACTTTGACGATCCCCGCGCGGCCTTGGCCTCTGTCCCGATCCTGTTGGAAGTGGAACCCTCCGCCATCGAAATGCAGGACAACATGGGGCTGACCCTGTGCCGGGAGGTGCCCACTTACGCGCGGTTGCTGTCCTCGTTCGTGGTGGGAACCCCCGCGTGTATCCTGATCGTCGAATTTTACGGGGAAAGCGAGGCGGAACTGGAAGCCAAACTGGCGCGCCTCAAAGATCATAT
>JABWBV010000197.1 GCA_013359445.1 Anaerolineales bacterium
TCCATCCCACAAATCGGCGAAAAGAAAGATCAACTGCAAACGATTGAAGGCATGGTTCCCAGCCCCTTCAACCTGCCCCCCGGATGTGTTTTCCACCCACGTTGCCCCGACCATATGCCCGGCAAATGTGACCGCGTGTATCCTAGCTATGCGGAAGTGGAAAAAGACCATTGGGCACGTTGCCTGCTTTATGATGGATGCTGGCCGAATACTGCCGAAGCGCAGACCGTCAAACAAGAAGCTGTTTCAAAATAAGGAGAAATGAACATGTCTCAAAACGGAACCCCCAAAGACGATAATCTCCTTTTGAATGTTCAAGGATTAAAAAAATATTTCCCCATCACAGGGGGCCTCATGCGAAAAGTGGTCGGCTACGTTAAAGCCGTAGACGATGTCAACTTTTTCGTGCGCGAAGGCGAAACCCTGGGCCTGGTAGGCGAGAGCGGGTGCGGCAAAACCACAGCCGGACGCGCCATGCTCCGTATCTACGAACCCACCGACGGGAAAATCATGTTCAAATCCCGCGCCCTCTCCACCACCGGCAAACCGGAGTGGGTCAACATCCGTGAATTAGACAAACAACAACTCAAAACGGTCCGGCAAGACATCTCCATGATCTTCCAAGACCCCATCGGCTCGCTCAACCCCCGCATGACCGTATACGACATCATTACCGAACCGATGCTCATCCACAACAAAATCACCCCGGATACGGAAGATTACGTCATCCAACTGCTTCAACGGGTAGGCCTGCGTGGAGAACACATCCGCCGCTACCCCCACGAGTTTTCCGGCGGGCAACGCCAACGGATCGGAATTGCCCGTTCCCTGGCGCTCAACCCTCAACTGATCGTCTGCGACGAGCCGGTTTCCGCCCTCGATGTCTCCGTTCAAGCCCAAACCCTGAATTTGATGAACGACCTCAAAGCGGACTTCAATCTCGCCTACATCTTTGTCGCCCACGATCTTAGCGTGGTTCAACACATTTCGGATCGGGTCGCGGTCATGTATGTTGGCCGGGTGGCCGAAGTCGCCAGTTCCCTCGCCCTGTACAACAATCCCCTCCATCCCTACACAGAAGCCCTCATGTCCTCGATCCCGCGCCCCAACCCACGGGCCAAAAAACAACGGATTATCATGGAAGGGGATGTGGCTGACCCTGGGAACCCACCTCCGGGATGTCTGTTTCACCCCCGATGCCGTTATGTCAAAGAACGCTGTAAGACAGAAATTCCCCAACTGCGCGAGATCAAGCCCGATCACTTTGCGGCCTGCCATTTCGCAGAAGAACTGGAACTCAAAGGGACGGTAGACCTTTAATCTTTAATGAGGAGATGAAAATGGCCCACTCAGAACCTGTAGAAAAATTCTTATCCCATGTCCCTCTTTTTAGCGGTTTACATGATCGTCAACTGAAACAACTTTCTCGGCGGTTTGTCACGCGTAGTTACCAACCGAATGAGTACGTCGTCTCGCAAGGGAAAGGCGGCGCGGGGATGTTCGTCATTGTCTCCGGTCATGCGGAAGCCGTTTTGGAATCCAGAGATGGGGATAAAACCGTCGTCAACACCTTCGGCCCCAGTGATTTCTTTGGCGAAATCGCGCTCCTTGACGATGGGCCGCGTACCGCCTCCGTCGTTGCCACGGAAGAAACCGAATGTTTGATTCTAAGCCGCCCCGACTTTATTGCGGTAATGCAAAACGACGCCGAAATGGGCGTCATCATTGCCCAAGAACTTGCCAACCGGATCAGGAAATTGATCAACTCGTTCGGCAGTAAATAAGTTCGGCCCTTTTCCCGCCAGAAACAGGCGCACCCTAAGGTCTTAACCCCTAACGAAAAAAACATGACATGCCCCCATGTCATGTTTTTTCGCGTAAAAGCCTCGTTCCACCGCCGGGTAAAAACACGCCGTTCTTTTCCGGCCTAAAGAAAATACATCGCCTATTTTTCCGGGGAAGCGGTTACACTATCAAAACCCACGCAATCCCCCCCACCAACCCTGGCGTACCCGGACCTTCGTAAAGGAACCCTACGCCCTTCACCTTAAACAAATGTCCCCAAAAACTCTCATCCCTTCGACCTTAACCCTGTTCCTCATTTTCCTGCTCACGGCGTGCTCCCCTCCCGAAGAAAATAACATCCCTGAACAAGTCTTCACCACCTACGAAACCGCAACCTATAAAATCCAACTCACCGAAAATTACATCGGAGCCGACCCCAAAACGCCCGGGCTCAACGTCGTCATCAATTGGATGACCGCCAACGGCTTTGACGCCCAGGGCTTTTCATCGTTTATGCAGGCCAAAGCCTCCGAAATTTTGTACGTCGGCATCAACACCGAACTCTCCGTTTCCAACCTCCTGTCCTACTTTACCCTGACCGGGGGCGCAAAACCCGAAGGCTTTTCGGTCGATGAATTTGAACAAAATTACAACAAAACCGTCGGCACAGAAAATTTTCTCAGCCGTGAACAAAAAGAACTAGGCGAAAACCCCATCGAAATCCTGCATTACAAATTTTCACAAGACGACACCATTTATCTGAGCAGTTTTTATTTCTTGGAAACCGCCACCCAGATTTGGAAATTTGAATTTGTCGCCCCCAAAACCGACCACGACGACAAAATCGCTGAGTTTGAGCAAATTGTGGCACAATTCCAGCCACGCCCCGGCCAATAGCCCCCCTCAAACAACACCTCCCACGGCCCCCACTGGACAATCACATGGAAGAAAAAATCGGTACCTACCATCATCTCGACCCTGCCACCGAAGCCCACGTCGAAGCCCTTCTCACCCAAATGACCCTGCCCGAAAAAATCGGCCAGTTGTATCAAACCACTCCCTTTGGCCCCTTTGACCTCGACGACTACCTCGCCAAGATGAAACAGGCCGAAGAAACGGGTACGCCCTTTGAATATGACCCCCAACTACGGGAAGACATGCCCGACCTGATCCGCACCGGACGCGTCGGCTCCTTCCTCAACGTCATGTCCCCCCGCTGGATCAACACCCTCCAACGCCTCACCGTCGAAGAATCCCGCCTGCACATCCCCCTCCTCATCGGTGGCGATGTCATCCACGGCTTCCGTACCGTCTTCCCCATCCCCCTCGCCGAATCCTGCACCTGGAACCCTACCCTGCTCGAACAAGCCTCCCGCGTGGCCGCCGAAGAAGCCTCCGCCTCTGGCATTGACTGGATTTTCGCCCCGATGGTGGACGTGGCGCGCGACCCGCGCTGGGGGCGCATCGCCGAAGGCGCGGGGGAAGACCCCTTCCTGGGCATGGCAATGGCCCGTGCCCGTGTGCGCGGCTTCCAGGCCACCAACCTGACCAGCGGACGCCGCATCGCCGCCTGCCCCAAACACTACGTCGGCTACGGCGCGGCAGAAGCCGGGCGAGACTACAACACCACCGACTTCTCCGAACGCACCCTCCGCGACGTGTACCTGCCCCCCTTCAAAGCCGCCTTCGACGCGGGCGCAGGCACCGTCATGAGCGCCTTCAACGAAATCAGCGGCCTCCCTGCCACGGCGAACCCCTTCATCCTCCGCACCATCCTCCGTGACGAATGGAACTGGCCCGGCCTCGTGCTCAGCGACTACGAATCCGTCCGCGAACTCATCCCCCACGGCCTCGCCACCGATCTGAAAGACGCCGCCCGCCAAAGCCTCCTTGCCGGCCTGGATGTCGAAATGGTCAGCGAAGGCTACACCCGCCACCTCGCCGATCTGATTTCCGCGGGGGAGGTGCCCCTGGCCCTGGTGGATGACGCCGTCCGCCGCGTCCTCCGCCTGAAAATCCAACTTGGCCTCTTTGAACACCCCTACCTGGACGAAACCCTCCCCGAACGCCTCCACCTCCGCGAAGATTTCCGTGCCCTCGCGTTGGAAGTAGCCCAAGAGTCCATGGTTCTCCTTAAAAATGAAAGTCACGCGTTGTCACCAACGACCCTCCCCCTCTCCCCCCAAACCCGCGTCGCCGTCATCGGCCCCCTCGCGGATAACCGCGCCGATCTGCTCGGGTGTTGGGCATTGGTTAACCACCCCGAAGACGTAGAAACCGTCCTCGAAGGGTTGGGCCATTACCTGAAAGCGGACGCGCTGACCTACACCCTCGGGTGCCCGATCAAAGACGACGACGCGAGCGGTATCCCCGCCGCGGTCGCCGCCGCGCAAGCCGCCGATGTGGTCCTCCTCGTGTTGGGCGAGAGCGCCGACATGAGCGGGGAAGGGCACTCGCGCGTGCACTTGGGCCTGCCCGGTCGCCAGCAGGAACTGGTGGACGCGGTGGCCGCGACCGGGAAGCCGCTTGTGTGTGTGCTGATGAGTGGACGTCCGCTTGTCATTCCCAAATTGGCGGGGCAGGTGAACGCTCTGCTGGCCGCGTGGCACGGGGGCATCCGCGCAGGGCGGGCAATTGCGGATATTTTGTTCGGGGCGGTGAATCCTTCGGGCAAGTTGACGGCCAGTTGGCCGCGGGCGGAGGGGCAAATCCCGGTGTATTACGCCCACAAAAACACGGGCCGCCCCTCTGCCGAGGCGGGGACGAAACAGTTCGCGGAGGCGTTCAAGTCGGTGTACATGGACACGCCCAATTCGCCGTTGTTCCCGTTTGGGTATGGGTTGAGCTATACGACGTTTGAGTATGGGGGCTTGCAGATTGAAAACCCGACGCTCGGCCTGGAAGACACACTGATCGTGTCGGCGACGGTGTCGAACAGCGGGGACCGCGCGGGGGCGGAGGTGGTGCAGTTGTATGTCCGGGATTTGGTGGGGAGTGTGACCCGTCCGGTGAAGGAGTTGAAGGGGTTTCAGAAGATCAGCCTGCAACCGGGGGAGGCGCAGGTTGTCCGGTTTGAGGTGCCCGTGCGGGAGTTGGGGTTCACTGGGCGGAATATGGGGTATACGGTGGAGCCGGGGACGTTTAAGGTGTGGGTGGGGCCGGATTCGACCGGGGAGTTGGAAGGGGAGTTCACGGTCAGTTAATTTCGTCAGAATAACATATGGCGGAGAATCTCCGAAAAAAGGAGGGATGGGAGGCTGTACAGCCTCCCATCCCTCCTTTTTTTCGGAACACGCACCTCTACGTGTCCTCGGTGAAAGATATTGGGGTGGAGGAGCCGGAGATTGAGGCGATTGTGCGGGAGATTTATCAGAGGGGGAGGGGGAACGCAGTTGATTGACTCTGGCTTTTCCCTCTTTTATACTTAAATTATGACTAGAGACATCATCCACAACGCAGTTAAGAACGCCTTGATCAAAGATGGTTGGCAAATCACCCACGATCCTTACACGATCCAGTACGATGATGAGCGTGTTATGATTGATCTCGGCGCAGAAAGATTGCTCGCGGCGGAACGTAAGGGACAAAAAATAGCCGTTGAAATAAAAAGTTTCGTGGGACACTCAAACTTACACGATATGGAAGTGGCAATTGGGCAATATGTCACTTACCTGAGTTTCCTTGAAATCGTTGAACCAGACCGCAAGTTATATCTTGCAATCAGTGACTTGACTTACGAAAGTATTTTTCAACGGCGTAAAACTATTCAATTCTTAATGGAACGAAATCAGATTCCGCTGATTATTGTGAATGTTTCCGATGAGGAGCTTATGAAATGGATAAGATGAAAAAGTACCGCGAAATTGTCAAAAATATCTTTGCTCATTATGAGGAGTTGTTTAACCGCTACCCTGTGTCCAATCAAGAAACAGAAATCATTTTTGATGAAAAGCGAGATCAGTATTTGTTATTAACCGTTGGATGGAAACAAAAACGGCGGATTTGGGGCGCAACTTTGCATGTGCGTTTACAAGATGGCAAGATTTGGATCGAGGAGGATGGATTGGAAGATGGGATCACCCCGGATTTATTGGAGGCTGGTGTGCCCAAAGAGGATATTGTGCTGGGTTTTCACCATCCTGAAGTGCGTCCTTTTACGGAGTTTGCAGTTCAGTAAGAATCATCTTAACAGGTCGTGTCAGGGGGCAGGGTAAGCCATTTACAATGAAACAGGCGGTCTCGTAAGTGGCCGCCTGTTTTTGGTTTATTGAAAGGGTCGGTTATAGCTAGAGAGGCGAATCCGACCGGTATTGACGAGCGATGATTTCAGACAGAACATCCATATCCACATCATCCAATTTATTGATGTAGAGACAGGAAACCGATTTCTTATGCTTGCCGAGTTTGGCGTAGAGTTCGTCTGCGCCGTCGAACTGGTCGCCGACGTAGAAGGTCATGGATGCTTTGCGGGGGGAAAATGCGGCGGCGGGCATATCTCCCTCACGCCCGGTTTCATAGACATAGTGAAGTGAGCCAAAACCGATAATCGAAGGCCCCCACATCACGGGAGGCAGGCCAGTCACGTCCTGATAGATCTTCAGGGCGGTCAGGGCATCGGTACGACGACGGGGGTTTTCAATTTTGGCGAGGAAGTCATCCACAGAGGCGGAGGTGGGTTGGGTCTTGTTCTCAGTCATTTCAGTCTCCTTGTTGGGAATCGTCTATTCCAAGAAAGGGCGGTTAAACCATCTCGCGTATTGCACGGCTTACTCGCTTGGATCACGAAGCACCCAATTATGCGATACGTAGGGTTCACTACAGAGATTCCTATTAAAGCAACACGGGCGTCTCATGCCTTTGTTGAGTTTGTCGAGGGCAACTTCAATATGCTTTTGCCTGGTCTCTGGGGTTTTGACCGCGCGAATCCAGCGAATCCAATCCCACCGGGCAAGTGGCGTGATCTCCTGCCATACCGCCTCAGCTTCGGGGGAAGTTGCCAGAGCTTGTTTGACATCGTCGGGAACTTCCGGATCGATCCATTCTTTGGACGGTTCAAGCGAAACCTGTACCGTATCGCCCACCTTTGCGGAAGCCGCATCAAGCACCGTGTCGTCGGGTCGAAACCAGTGACTCGGTTGTTGCCCTGGTGCATACTTCCCATCCGGTTCAAGCACGGCCTTGAACGGAACCTCGTTGATCGTCCCTACAACCATCGTCATCCCTCGTGACGGAAGTTTTGCAGAGGCATCTTCAGGGAGTCTGAGAAGAGTCCAAGAGCCGATCTGAAACAGTTTCGTTTCAAAATGAATGGTCAACATTATTCCTTGCTCCTTCCGACATGATGCACTGCTCATTTATGGTGTTACAGTGCTTTGTGTTTGGGGTGAAATTGTACCAGATCAAGCGAGAGCGTTCTTTTGGGAGGTGTAATGGTGACCGCAACACCCGGAGGGTAATTTCTATTTTTCTGGGTTGAAAAAATGATTGAGGAGCGGCACGATGTTGATTAACGGCTCTTCGTAAGGATGGATTTTCCTGATCACCCGCAAAGCATTTTCAACATCTTCCCAGTTGCAATTGACTTCTACCTTGCTTTCCGTCCCTTCGCTAACTTTTCCGATTTCCCCCTCATAGGGATTGGCCCCCGCCAGCGGTCGCCAGTATCCGCGCACCTGAGTAATCGAAATACAGTGATCGTAGTTTCCGATATGGCCCACATTGATTTTCCCTAACTCGTCTCTCAAGGTGTCGATAAACGCGTCAGGTATGAACAATTCGATTTTAACAACGGGAAATTGATTCATAAAACTCCTATGAAACCGCTCTATTCGACCGCTCTGACTTTACGCCAAACCACACGCCCACACAAATCCATCCCACCGATCACCAGGATACAAGCCAGGAGGGCAACACTGACATTCCCGTAATTGAGCAGACTGATATATTGTTGAATGAAAAATCCGATGCCACCTCCCCCCATAAAACCAAGCACGGACGCAATCACAAGGTTGACTGGAAGGTGTTTGAGCGCGAGACCTGGGAAGTGCACCTTGAAGAGGATACTCCAACTCAAAGAAGGGTGTTGTTGGGCATATTCTGAAAAGATTCCGCTTAAGACTGCGGTTGAAAAGAATGTAAGCGCTAACACCCCCGCGGTGGGGCCAATCCCAACGAAAATAATCACCGGAACCGTGAAAATTAACGGGTGAACCGCACGAACGGCTGAAAGAAAGGGCTGTAAAACAAAATTCACGCCACGTCCCCAAATTGAAGATGGGCGCGCGCTCGCGAAAGTAAACGGGGTGGCAAGCCATGCGCTCATCACGGTGGCAAGAAAAGCCATCTGAACCGTTTCCCACATTCCCTTGGCAACTTGACGGGTTGTTTCACCATCCTGAAAATTTGGTTGGGCTAAAGCCGCGAAGACGCGCATAAAACTTTCTTGACGACTTGTGGCTACTCCTTCAAAATCCATGATGTTTTGAAATGAATAGAAAAACAAAGCCAAAAATATCAACCCGACCAAAATCTTTAGCGCATTCTTCATGGTAGTCACTCCTTTTTTTATCCTTCCACCCCCTTCCCCACCCTCAAATCCCCGCCGCGCTCAAAGAATCCAACACCTTTGAAATCACCACCGTGAGCGTGGGATGGGTCACCTCGAAATGATAAATAGCATCTTCCAGCCGCCCTGTAAGCGTGTCGTCGGAATGGTTGTCCGCGCGGTTCAGCAACACCTGAATATTCTCGTCCAACTCTTTGAGCATTTGGTAGCCCTGGTCGTCCAGGGGTTCGGCGGATTGGATTTCGTTTTGAAGTTGATTGAGGAGGTCACGAAGTTTGTTGGTATCCATGTTGTTTATCCTTCTTTTAATATTTATCCTTCAATGGCTTAAGTATAGCATTGAACCAACCGGCACTCAACGAATCCCAAGACCTCGGACACTCTCCTCTTCCCCTCTTCTCCTTTTCCCCTCTTCTCCTTTTCCCCTTTTCTCCTCTTCTCCTCTTCCCCCCATCCTCCCCCCACCTCCACCCACCTCCGCACCCCCCGCACCGTCACCCAAAACCCGACCTTCTTCCAATGCGCGGGCAGATTCGGCTTCACCGACACCTCCCCCTCCCTCACCCGCAACCCCGCCAACCCAAACACCACCGCCTCCCACAGCCCCCCCGCCGACGCCGCATGAATGCCATCCCCCGCATTCCCGCGCACATCCAACAAATCCGCCCGCGCCGCCCGCATAAAATGCTGATACGCCTCCTCCGGCTGACCCATCCGGCACGCCGCCCACGCGTGCATGGACGGCCCCAACGACGACCCGTACTCGTGATCGGTGATCGGCACATAATAATCCCAGTTCGCCCGCCACGTCTTCTCATCGAACTGCTCGCCCAACAAGCACAACAACGCCACCACATCCGCCTGCTTCAGTGCCTTGTGTTCCGCACACCCCTCAATCCCCAACAACTCCTGCATAGACTTCGTCCGCCCCGCATACGCCCCCCAATCCACATCCTTCAACCCATAAAACCCCTCAAACTGCTCGATCATCCCCGTCTCCGGGTCGTGCAGAATGATCAACCCGTCAATCACCCGCCGCCAGTGAGCAAGCCGTTCGGGCGTCAGCTTCAATTCCGCCGTCAACTGCGCCGCCCGTGCGGGGTCACGCGCCGCCAACCAGGGCAACATCTCCAGCGCCAACTGCAAATGCCAGCGGATCATAAAATTCGTAAACTGATTGTTATCCACATGATCGTGATTCTCATCCGGCCCAATCACATCGCGGATGGCAAACCGGGTAACATCCGGCTCTGCGGATGTCCCTTCTTCCTCCGCCCGTGTCCCCCAAAACACCGCCGTCTCCAACAGCACTGGCACCCCCACCTCTGCCCAAAACCGATCATCCCCCGTCACCTGCCAAAACTGGTGCATCGCATACACCACATCCGCACTGATATGAATCTGAATATCGCCCGTCCAAATCCGCACCAACTTCGTCGGATCGGCAAAATGTGGCACCCACGTCGGCGTCACCTCATCCCCCGTCTCCGCCGACTCCCACGGGAACTGCGCCCCCTCGAATCCATTCCCCGCCGCCTTCCGCCGCGCCCCCGGCAGAGAATGAAACCGGTACATCAACATATTCCGCGCAATCTCCGGCTGGGTAAACGTAAAAAACGGCAAAACAAAAATCTCGTTATCCCAAAAAATATGCCCGCGATACCCAAACCCACTCAACGTCTTCGCCCCCATGCTCGTATGCGGATCATGCGTCGGCGCGGCAATCCGTAACTGGAACAACCCATGCCGCACCGCCAACTGCGCCTCATCATCTCCTTCGATGACGACATCCGATCCCGCCCAAAAATCTTCCCACGCCCGGACATGATCCTGGCGCAAACGCTCAAAACCGGCTTCCGCGGCGGCCCGTACCCGATCCTGCGCCGCCTCCAACGGAGTCGCCGTATCCCTCGACGAAAACACCCCCATCACCTTCTCCACCCCAAACGTCTCCCCCGTCCCCACCTTCCCCCGCACAATCACCCCCACACACCCCGGACAATCCACCCCCTCCCCGTTCGTAGTAGGGGCTTCAGCCCCCGTAGAAGTGCCCACGACATACGAATTCACCTTCGCACTTAGCGCCAACGTCTTCCCCGTCTTCCGCGTCCGCACCACCAAATCCGCCCCCTCCGCCCCCACATTCTGCGAAACGGGATTCCAATGCAGAATCCCCTGATTCTCCACATGCGCGTCCAACAACGCCCGCACCTTCACCTCCGCCTCCCCCACCAACGGCGTCATCTGCACCCGCCCCGCCAGCACATGTTCATCCGCCAGACTGGCGAACCGCTCAAACACCAACTCCACCGCCTGCCCCGGCACAGGTTCCCACACCAACCGCCGGTGCAAAATCCCCGTGCGTAAATCCAGTGACCGCGCGTAATCCCGTACCACGCCCGTTTGCATATCAAACCGCGTGCCGTTCACCCAAACCTCCAACGCCGCCCAATCCGGCGCGTTCGCCAGTTCGGTAAAACTGACCGGCACATCATCCCACATCCCATGCACCAGCGTCGCCTGACTATCGCCAGGATACCGCTCCTCGAACGTCCCCCGCGTCGCCAGATACCCGTTCCCGTGCGTAAAAATCGTCTCGCGATGCTTTTGGCGATTGGCGTCAAACACCGGCTCGACCACGCGCCACGTCGCGGCGCGGGTTAAATCCGCCAGGGTAACGCCGTCCAGATTGG
>JABWBV010000198.1 GCA_013359445.1 Anaerolineales bacterium
GGCATAGGTGCCTTCTTGATAGATCACCGGGGTTCCGGCAGGGTTGCGGATTTCCCACCAGCGATTGCCGGCAATGCCAGGGGCGGCTTCTACCGATTGGTTGGTGACGAGGGTTTCGTAGCTTCCAAAATTGCGGTAAGCCAGCCGCCAGATCGGGCGTTGGCGGTAGGAGAGGATGTCTATTTTGTTCGTGGTGCCGGGTTGGGGAATACAACTTCGGCTCCCACCACACGGATCGAAAACGGTATCGTATGCGGAAATGGGGATGGTGTGTTCCAGCGTGAAGGATGAATTGGCCGGGGTGTCGAAGTCGGCGAAGAATTTCCACAAGGTGAGGGCATCTTGTGGCGCACCGTACCCACCTCCGTTATCCATCGATCCCATGAAGTATTCCGGGCTGTTGGTGGGAGGCAGGGTATCCCCGTCCAGGTCGGCGGGGAGCAGGCCATCCCCGACGTTGTACATCTGACCGCCCGGGGTGGCCAGAAAAGAGATGATGGTCGGATTGGGATCGCCGTTTATTAAATCTTCGCGGTTCAGGGCGTACGCGCCCACTCCGGCAAACGAAGCCCCGGCAAATTCACGGGTGCTGATGTAATAGGCATCCCACCACACGCCATACTTAGGGTAATCGGGGAAGTTGGTCCCAGTGCTGACTGCGTACCGATAGTAGGCCCCGGTCGGATCGCTGGTTTGGGAAATAGCGACGCAGTTGTAGTAGGTGGGGCCAGCGGCGGTAAACTGGGAGAGAATCCACCGATCTGCAAATTGATCGTGCAAAACAACCGGATCACCCGCATTTTCTGTCTGGCAAGGCCCGCCAAAACCGGCCCAGAGGGTGTTGTTGGCAACTGGCCCATATAGGGAGTTGCCGGTTTTGTCGAAAACCTGGAAAGATAGATTGCTCATCACCACGACGTGGTTAGGCCCAACGTCCCCGTTCGGGTCGGGGGGTTGAACGCCAAAAATGTTATCCGGCCCGTCAAAGGAAACGATAGGGGTGGGGATCACGTTGGGGCCGGTGACGCTTTGGACGAGGGGATCAATATCCTGGGGGCCAAGTGGTCCTTCGAGGCCGGTGGGCCGATCATCCAAGATTTCGATGCCCGCGCGGAAGTTGAATTCGGTCGCTGGGATGTCCCGCAGGGGTGGGGAAATGTCAAAT
Organism: Anaerolineales bacterium; assembly: GCA_013359445.1. Classification (GTDB taxonomy): domain Bacteria; phylum Chloroflexota; class Anaerolineae; order Anaerolineales; family JABWBV01; genus JABWBV01. Next base: position 1,166 of record JABWBV010000198.1, read on the forward strand.
TGCACCACAGGACTCAGGCCGCGGTAGATGCCTTGGGTGGTGGGGGTTTCTGTTTGGGCGGTCATGTTCGCCGAGGGAAGCAGAAGACTGGCAAGCAGTAACCCTAACAAGGTGAGCGCGCTCAACAGGAGGAGGGAACGAGAAGACAGTTTCATTGGGAGACTCCTTTCGTAAAGTAGAAAAAAAGGGAGAGTTTCCTCTCTAAGTCTGAGCAGTTACGAAAAAAAATACGGGACACGGAACTTTACCGTGTCCCGTATTTCAGGGAAGTTATCTGGTAATTACTGGCAGATACAAGTCGTAAGATGGATTCGAGACGGTTGTGGTGAGGGTGGCCCCATCTGTCACAGACCCATCTGTTTGGGAGGTGATGGTGACCGTAACGGCATCGGTATCTCCAACTTCTGCCTCTGCCGGAACCGTAACAACGACGGTAAAGGTGGCCGTTTCCCCAGCATTGAGGGTCAAATTGTCTGTGGAGAGGGTGGCGGTCCAGCCATTACCGGTCAGCGTGAGATCATACAGATCGGTCACGTTGCCAGTGTTGGTGACAGAGACGGTGTAGGTGAGTTGGGTATCGGCAGAGGTAGAGGCGGCTTGATCTTCTCCAAGGGAAACCCCATAGAAGGGCAATTCCAGGCCACACCAGGTGATGAACGCATTGAGGGCGTTGCGGCGGTTGGCGGAGCCATAAATTGCTTCATAGGGGAAAGCCCAGAAGGAGGTCTTGTATCCGGCTTCTTTGGTGAGGGCCGCGCCCCGATTGTTGGTGCCAACCAGGCCAAGTGCGGCGATGACATCCGGGGTGACCCAGTCGGCGGAGTCGGTGAAGGGGTAGAGCAGGGAGCGAAGCCCAAGCACACTATAGACGCCTTCGCCGTTGACCTGGCCGTAATCGCCATTACCTTCGGTGAGGGTCGCGACGCCCAGGTAGGTGGTCATAAAGTCCGTCAGGCCACGGTCTTGGAGGTAATCCTGACTGGAGAGGAAGAAACATCCCTGGGTGTTGTCGAGCCAGGTACCGAGGGCCGCTTCACTGGTCGCATCTGGCCCTGCGACGCCACTGGTTTGATCTGCCGTGAACCAGATGACAGCGGAGTAGGGGGCCAGATCGGTCGCGCTGGGTTCGTCGTCGGAACTATTGGTGTTCCAGACATCGTAGGTCCAGCCCAGATCGTCCAGGGCGGCGGTGTAGTAACTGCGGGTGTTGGGGGTGTTGTCGTCGTCGTCCACCAGGAGAATGGCTGGAACGTCCTTGGTTGAGAAACTAAAGGCATCGGAAAAACTGCCATCTCCGCACGCGTTGCTGGCTTTTACACGCCAATAAAAGACATGTAATTCGTCCAGGGCGATGTTGAGGGTGTGGGTAGTGTCGGTGATCCCGGTTGTGGTGTAGACAATGTCTGTGAAATCGGCATCCGTCGCGATATCCAGGCCGTAGGAGGTGGCGCCATCTACGGGGGCCCAGGAAAAGGCCGGGGCGGGGCTAACGCCTGTTTCTCCATTGGCCGGGGCGAGCAGGGTGGTGACGTTGGCGATGGGGTCGAATAGATTGAGGGTGAGGGTGGCCGTTTGGGTCGGGGTGGGGGTTCCAATGCCAACAATGTCCACGGCGTAGGCTCCAGCGGTGGCCGCGCCAGTGGTGAGGAAGGTGAGTTCACTGCTCACGGTTGGGGTCATGACCGGGTTGATGCTGAATTCGGCCTCGTATCCGGCGGGGACGTTGAGTGCATTCAGGGTAACGCCTACATTGTAGCCTTGGAGCCATTCAAGTTGAACGTTGACCGGGGCGCTGTCTTCAAAGATACAGGCATCCACACTTTCGGGGTCAACTGAGAGATCGAAATCTGGCCCAAGACCGCCGGTACATTCGGGAATGCGGAAAACGCCGATGCGAGTGTTCCAGCCAAACCCGCTGTCGTTGGTGTCGTGGTATTCGGTGGTGTACCAGAAGGTGCAGTTGTCAACCGGGTCCACGGTCAGGTCGGAGTAATCGCCCCACCGTACTGCGCCGGTTTGAACGCCTGTGCCTTCCCACATTTCGGCTTCTGGGGACAGTGTGCCGAGCGGGTCGCCTAGTAAGCGGGTGGCATAGCGAATGGAGGGTTTGATGTTCGTGTTTGCATTTACGATGCTATAGCCCAGGGCGATATTGCCTGACCCATCCATGGCGATGCTCCCCATCCAACGGTGGCTGGAATCGGGGGCATAGGTGCCCTCCTGGTAGAGCGTATAGAGGCCATCCGTTTTGCGAATTTCGAACCAACGGATGGCGGCTTTGTTGGTGTTGTCGAGATCAACCGAAAAATTACCCACCATGGCTTCGTATTCATCAAAGTTTCGGTATTGGAAGCGGAACATGGGCCACCACGAAATACTATCGATGAGTTGGCCTGTGCCGGGTTGGGGAATACAATTTTGGGAAAAGAACCCACAAACCGAGTAGTTGAATGGGGCCACTTCCAACTCGGTGATGAGGGTGAACGTGGTATTGCCGGGAGTATCCCAATCTACGTCAAATTCGTAAATCGCCAGGCGCGGGTCCCCGGCAGGGTGGCCGCTCGCGCTGGGGTGATAGAAGGTGTATAAAATGCCTGGATCGCCATCGGGGGGTGGGTTTTGTCCATCCACGTCGGCGGGCATAAACAGGTTGGCTAATCCGCCAAAGGATTGACGGGTGGTGGGGGCACCGACCAGCATCGCGGCCCGATCAAACGCATGAACATAATATTGGTTTGGGGAACCGGTGTTTGTGCCCATATAGTAGGCGTCGGGCCAAACCCCTAGTTTGGGGTAGTCGGGGAAGGCCGGGGTGGTGATATTGTAGAGGTAAAAGGTGCCCGTGGGGTCGGGGGTGGTGGAAATGGCAAAGCACATGCCGTTGTTGCTGAGGTTAAACTGTGAGAGCAACCAACGGTCGGCCAGGTCATCGTATAGCACTATTGGATCGCCATAGTTCGTTTGACAGCCGCCGCCAATCGCCGAAAACAACGCGCCTGTGGCCGTCGCAGAGGTGAGCGGGGTCGGCGGGATGCCGTTATCCGGGTCGCCTTTATCCCAGATTTGAAAGTGAAAGTTTGTCATTTGGACGTAGTGGTTGGGGCCAACGTCGCCATTGGTATCCGGGGGTGTCACGCCGGAAAGGGAGGGAACCCCTTCAAAGGTGACCAACGGATCAGGGGTGGTGCCCCCATTGACGCCCGTGGCGGCGAGCGGATCCAGGCCGATAGGGGCGCCGGATTCTCCCACCCCACCGCCGAGCCACCGAATGGGGTTGACTTCGCGCGCCAGATGAGGCTCGACAACTGTGGGGAGATCGCGGACTGCAACACTTAATACCGCGGAGACGGGTTCGCCCGCGTCAAAGGGCAGTTCAAGTTGTGGGTTTGAGGCGGTTGCATTAACCCGTGCATCTAAGGCGACTAAAGTCCCTAGGATAAACAAACTGATCAGCAACCAAACTTTCCAGTTTTTTTTCATCATATTGCATCCTTTTTTAAACAAAATCCCTGGGCGCGAGAAAATGGTGAAGGTGCTCCCAGGGTACTTTAATCCTACCACAGCCTCTGTTTTTTGAACGATTTTTCAGCAGGCCTCGGGCAAAGAATGGCCTTCGTTAATCAGGGAGTTTTAGCTTTTATGGTTCTCCCAAAATTTCGACCATTTTCCGGCAATACGGGAAAATCGCTTTTATTTAGCCTCCTCATGATGCGAAAAAAAAAAGCAGGGCACGGAATTCCGTGCCCTGCTTTAGGGGCGACTTTTCCTGATCCGAAAATTATCGCTAAACCTAACCCGTTGGGGATGGGGTCAAGTTCCAGATGGGGATTTTCGGAGAGGCTTGTTTAGTTCTTTCCGACGAGTGGCAGGAAGACATCGTAGGAGGCCGGTCCAGCCACAACAGCCGTTGTGGTGAGATCGGTGCTGTCAGTTGTCGTTCCATCGCCTTGTGAAGTCGCGGTCACGGTGGTGACAGCACTGTCGCCATCGGTTGCGTCGGCGGGAACGTCCACTTCAACGGTGATCGTTGCACTGGCTCCGGCGGCTAAGGTGACACTGGACTCAGACAGGGCCACACCCCACGCACCAGCGAAAGTCAGGTCAAAGGTGTCCGTGAAGTTTCCAGTATTGGTGACCATCACATCGTAGCTTACGGTTGTGCCCGCGTCCCCAGAAGCACTCTGGTCGGCAGACAGGCTGACACCATATTCGACTAAGGGCAGGAATCCGCCAGCAACGTTGGTGGGCCAGGCGAAGATGCCCAACGGCTGGTTGGTGCCTTCACCGGTGGCGAACGTGGTGACGATATCGCCGGCGCTGAAGGTGGCAGGTAAGGGGTCGATCAGCGTTGTGCCACCGCCGGGAGTGGTGATCTTCAGGTCATAGGTCCCTGCGGGAAGTTCCAGGTAAGGAGCTACGGCCCCATAGGGGACATTGACCGCGACCGGGGAGCCATCCTGTAACCGGATATCAGCCAACGCCAGGCCGCTCGCGAACGGTGCGAGGTGCCCCAGGCGGAGTTTGAAGGTTCCGGGGGTGGGAGCGGCATTGTCATCGGTCAAGAGCAGTAGCCCAAGCGGTTGGTTGACGCCATCGCCCACGGCCACGGAGGAGTAATCCATACCTGGGGCGAGGGAGATGGTGCCGGTGATGGCCGGGGTGGGGCTACCTTCGGGGTAAACCGCGACATCATAGTCGCCTGCAGGAAGTTGGAGATAAGCTGTTGAGTCGCCATAGTCGAACCCGAACAAGACTGGGGTGCCATCTATGGTGACGGTGACAGGGGCCGAAGCGGCAAACGGGGCCAGATGGGCCACCGCTAATTGAGCCGGGTCGGTTTCCACGGTCATTTCAACGGGGACTGTGACGAGCGGGTTTGCGACATCATTCGAGGTCACACACAGTGTGCCGGTGTAAACGCCTGCGCTCAAGCCTGTGCTATCGAATGCAACTGCCACGTTACTGCTGGAACCACCTGTGGTGGAGCCACTGGCGGGCGTCACATTGAGCCACGGGATATCGGAGGGGGCGGAGCAGACGTTGGGGGCGCCGCCACTCACGTATTCGACGGTGTCGATGCCGATGTAGTTGGAGTTGCTCCCGCTGGGGCCGCCATTGGTGACGTAGTAGCGGAAGGCCAAACGTCCGGTGGTGCCATTGGGCAGGCCGCTCAGAACCACGCTGTATTGTGTCCAAGTTTCGGGATAACCACCCGCGACCAACGTGGGATTGATGTCTAACAAGACCGTGGCGAAATCGCCTACGTCCTCCGCACCGGAGCCAACGTTGGTGCTGGCGCCTGCGGTGCTAAGGCGAACCTGTAACCGATCCGGCCAGATACTTCCCGTCGCAGTTCTCGTCCAGAAGGAGAAGGTATCGCCATTGGACAGAGATAATTCAGGGGTCAACAGCCAGTTGCTGATCGTGCCGACGCCTGCTGTGTTGTTGAAGTTAGCGCCAATATAGGCTGTGGGTGCGCCGACATGAGCCGGGAAGACCGTATCGTTGCCCTGGAACCAGGTGCTGGTCCCAAGCGGGTTACTGTTGTTTTGCGTGAACCAGCCAGGCAGGTTGGTAATATCGTCGAAACCTTCGCTGAAGTCCGCGGGGGAGCGGTATTGGAGCGGGGTCGTGGCCTCAGACGTGCCGCCGCGACTGCCGTTTGCGCCCGGTTGGGAAGCAGGGAAGGTGGGAACTACGGAAGACCCGACAAGGACGCCCCCATCTTCTTCCACCATCCAATCGAGGACTTCATTCCCCAGGTTACTGATCGTCAACGTTTCGGTGATGATGACATCGTTTTCCTGGGTACTGCTTAAGCTGGTGGGGTTCACCTCAATGGTGGCGGGTATTGCTTCCACGTTGACTGTGGCGGTGTCTGTATCCGCGGCGTATTGGGAAGTTTCCGGGGCGATCAGAATCGCGAGGTTATTGCTCAGAGAGGCGGTGTTGAAGGAGTACAACAAGGCACTACTGCCATTCTCGTTGATCCCAACTGTGGCGGAAGCCCCGAAATTCCATTGCGGATCGCTAAAGTCCACATCCAAGTAGTTGAACAGGATTTCATTGGTAGTTTCAAACAAGACCAATTGGAAGGTGACATGGCCGGGGCTGTTGCTGAAGTGCGGGCGGTCGTGCCATTGGATGATGAACTGACGATTGGGCGCGGTGCCCTGGGTTTCGTAGTAGACATTGCCTGTATCTGCGTCAATATCATCCCAGAATGGGAAGATGCCCAGGGGGTGAGCGGCGTCGGGCAGGGTTCCATTGGTAATACCCACATCGCCGGTCGTTGCGGCAAACAGAATCCCACCGTTGTTCCCAACGCGAATCAAGTTGGAAGTCACGCCATAGTAGGTGAATTGGAATGGCAGAGTGACATTGGCTTCCGAATCATCGGTCAGGTTCAGCGCAGTTCCGGTCGGGCTGATGTCCACCCAGTTGAAGGGGGCGGTGTCATCGAGGGTATATCCGGCGGGGTTGTATGCTTCCCAGGTGGCGGTGTTGACGACGGTGGCGTTAATCGTGACCGTTGTCGTGACAAAGGCTGTTCCTCCTGGAACTAGGGCATAGGGGAGGCCCGTAAAGAGACTACCTAATTCGCTATCTGTGAGCGTATGCAGGTCGAGGGTCAAGTCACCAGTGTTTTCGACGCTGTAGCAGTAGGTGACATCGGTGCCGAAGGTCACGGTGATGACATCGGTCACGGCACACAGGGTGGGTACAGTGCCGACGGTTTTTGTGAGGACAATGTCCGCCACGGGGTTGGTGACGGTGGTGAAGCTAAAGGCTGTGGCCCAGGCCCCATCGCCACAGACGTTGGTTTTGCGGACGTGCCAGTAGTAGGTGGTGGCAGGATCGAGTTCGACACCCACGACTGCTGAGGTATCCGTTAACCCGGACGCGGAGTAGATCACGTTGGTGAAGCCCGCGTCGGTCGCGATTTCCAGGTCGTAGGTTCCGGCTTCTGCAATGGCATCCCAGGTCAGGGTGGGGACGAGGGGTTGGTCCACCGCGCCATCGGCAGGGCTGAGGAGGGTGGGGGCACCACTGATGGCGTCAAAAAGGCTCAATTCGACAGTGGAGGTGTGCGTGCTGGTCGCGGCCACCCCGACGACAGCAATGCTATAGGTGCCTTCTGCCGCCGCGCCGGTGTTCCCAATCGTCAGCGTGCTGGTGAAGGGGGGCGTGCCAGGATTGGCAGAGAAATTGACGGAGGACCCGCCCGGCTCGCCCTGTGTGGAGAGGGTGACCTGGTCGGTGTAGCTTTGGACCTGCCCGACTGTGACATCAAATAAGGCGTCATTGGGTTTGCAGACTTCTTGCGAAGCCGGGGCGACATTTAAGGTGAAATCCGGGGAGCCGCATTCGTCGAATTTGAACGCGCCGACGCGGAGAGTCCAGTTGCCGCCGCTGACAGGGAGCCATTCGTTGACGGCCCAGAAGGTACAGTCATCGACGGGGTCAACTGTGAGAGAACTGTAGTCGCCCCAACGTTGACCGCTGGTTTGGGAGCCGGTTCCGTCGATGATGGAGCCTTCGCCCAAAGTCATTTGGCCGAGGGGATCGCCGGCCAGCCGTCCGGTATACCAGACACTGGGGAAGGTGGAGGTGGCGTCGGAGGCGCTATAGGCAAAGGCGATATTGCCGGAGCCGTCCATGGCGATACTACCCATCCAACGGTGGATGCCATCGGACGTGCCAGGGGCGTAGGTGCCTTCCTGGTAGATGACGGGGGAACTTCCGGGACTGCGGATTTCCCACCAGCGATTGCCAGCGATGCCACCCGTTGCCTCGACCGATTGGTTGGTGACAAGGGATTCGTGAGTCCCAAAGTTGCGGTAGGCCAGACGCCAGATGGGGCGTTGGCGGTAGGACAGGATGTCGATTTTGTTCGTGGTGCCGGGTTGGGGGATACAACTCCGCCCGGAACAGCCCGCGAACATGGTGTCAAAATTGGTGATGGGAATGGTGTTCGCCAGGACAAAGGATGAGTTTGCCGGGGTGGTGAAGTCGGGGGTGAACTTCCACAGGGTCAGAGCATCCTGCGGGGCACCGTAAGGGCCGCCATCGTCCATCGAACCCATGAAGTAGGCGACATCGCTGGGCGGCAGGGTAGCGCCGTCGATGTCGGCAGGGAGCAGGCCATCGCCAACGTTATAGGCCGCGCCTCCGGGGGGGACGAGGAAGGAGATAACGGTGGGGGTAGGATTACCGGCGATGACATCGGCAATTTCAATCGCATAAGCGCCTACGCCAGCGAAGGAACTGCCACCTGCGAATTCGCGGGTGCTGATGTAATAGGCATTCGACCAGACGCCATACTTGGGATAATCCGGGAAGTTGGAGCCGGTAGAGATGGCATAGCGGTAATATGCCCCAGTGGGATCGGCAGTCTGGGAGATAGCGACGCAGTTGTACCAGGTGGGGCCTGCGGAGGTGAATTGAGAGAGAATCCAGCGGTCGTTGAATTGGTCGTGGAGGACGACGGGATCGCCAGCATTTTCAGTCTGGCATGCGCCACCAAATCCGGCCCACAAAGTGTTGTTGAGCACTGGACCATAGAGCGAGTTCCCGGCCTTGTCAAAGATTTGGAAGGACAGGTTGCTCATGACAACGACGTGATTGGGGCCGACATCGCCATTCGGATCGGGGGGCTGTACCCCAGAAATGTTGGCGGGACCGTTAAATGAAACCAGGGGATTGGGAATTTCGCCTGTACCCACGGCACTTTGCACAATGGGGTCCAGATCTTGGGGGCCGAGGGGGCCTTCGAAACCGGTCTCAAAATCGTCGATGATTTCAATTCCGCTCAGAAACTGAGGTTCCGCAGGGGTCATGTCCCGAAGCGGGGGGGATACGTCAAAATTTACAACAGGCATGGTGCCGCGGAAGATGCCTTCGGTGGCCGGGCCATCTTTTTGGGCAGTTGCCGTTTGGCTGGGGGTAAACCCAACCCAAATTAAGCCTGTCAGCAATAAAATTGCCGTTACAAGCAACAAACGGGAGGTAGATTTCATTGGAAACTCCTTAGGTGGGGGATGAGTTGGAAATTGGGCCTTTCTGCTAATATACAGCCTAATGAGAAGAAAGTCCTACGCAAATTATAGGTTAAATTGATGCCGCGTCAAGAAATCTAAAACAACATGACTGGGCTATTTTCAAGGTCGCATTTCCACCCAGAGGAGACGCCTTTAAGTGTACCGCGGTTCGTAAAATGTCCCTGTTTCACGCTTGGTTCGGGGAATTTTCTTTCAAGGCCTGAGCAGTTCCCCCCAAAAGATTGAAATGAGACAAAAAGTACAGTAAAATCTAATGGTAAATAGAACGTTTGTGTTATTTTATTGCTCAAGGAGAAGCCCCATGTCCACTGTAGATCAAGCCATTCAAACTCAAATCCAAAATATCCAAAAGAAAACCGGTAAAACCCTCGACGAACTGACCGCCCTCATCAAAAATAGTGGCCTGACCAAACACGGCGAAATCCGTGACATGCTCAAGCAGACCCTCGGCCTGGGGCATGGCGACGCCAACACCCTCACCCACATCGCCCTGCAATCGGACGGAGCCAGCGCCGCGCAAGCCAAAGGGCTGACCGGGGACGCGGTTCTCGACGAAATTTACGCTGACAAAAAAGCCCCGCTCCGCCCTATCCATGAAAAATTAATGGAGGCGATCAATCAGTTTGGCGAATTTGAAATCGCTCCGAAAAAAGGCTACGTCAGCCTGCGCCGCAAAAAGCAGTTCGCCATGATCGGGCCAGGGAGCAGTACCCGCGTGGACGTAGGGATCAACATCAAAAGCTTAGAACCCCACGAACGCCTCCTCGAACAACCCGCCGGAAGCATGTGTAACTACAAAGTCAAAGTCACC
>JABWBV010000802.1 GCA_013359445.1 Anaerolineales bacterium
GGGGTGGAGGATATGCGGCGGATTTTGCTGGCGGGGGCGGATAAGGTGAGCGTGAATTCGGCGGCAGTGCGGAACCCGGAAATTTTGTCGGCGGGGGCGGAGCGGTTTGGGAGTCAGTGCGTGGTGTTGGCTGTGGATGCGCGACGCGTTACCCCGCACCCTTCGACTTCGGGTTTCGACTTCGCAAAGCCTCCGCTCAGGGTGCTACAACAAATTGAGCCGAAGTGGGAGGTGTATGTGAACGGGGGGCGGACGCCGACGGGGTTGGATGCGGTGGCGTGGATTGTGCGGGCGGTGGAACTGGGGGCGGGGGAGATTTTGTTGACGAGTATGGATGCGGATGGGACGTTGGCGGGGTATGATGTGGCGTTGACGCGGGCGGTGGCGGAGGCGGTGAATGTGCCGGTGATCGCGAGTGGCGGGGCGGGGACGTTGGAACATTTCGCGGAGGTGTTGACGGTGGGAAGGGCGGATGCGGCGCTGGCGGCGTCGTTGTTCCACGATGAGAAGGTGACGATTGGAGAGGTGAAGCGGTTTTTGTTGGGAAAGGGGGTGGAGGTGAGGCCGGTGGGGATTTGATCCACGAAGGGCACGAAGATCGCGAAGGAGATTTTTAACGCAAAGGCGCTAAGGGGCAAGGTCGCAAAGGTTTTTATGAAGGATGTAATGATCCCTTTGCGCCATGACAACTTTACGTCCTGGCCTTATAGAGAAAACACCAAAGAAGGAGTTGTTGATGGAATTGAAGTTTGACTCAAATGGGCTGATCCCGGCCATTGCACAAGATGCCACATCGGGGGAGGTGTTGATGGTGGCGTGGATGAATGCGGAGGCGGTGCGGTTGACGGTGGAGACGGGGGAGGCGCATTTCTGGAGCCGGAGTCGGCAGGAGATGTGGCGCAAGGGGGCGACTTCGGGGAATGTGTTGACGGTGCGGGAGGTGTGGGTGGATTGTGACGGGGATACGTTGTTGTTGAAGGTGGACGCGGCGGGGCCGACGTGCCACTCGGGGGAGCGGAGTTGTTTTTTTCGGAGGCTGGAGGTTGTCTAATGGAAATATGCTAGAATGTGCCGATGAAGACCGCCGCCGGGCGAAAATAGCTAAAAAAGGAAAGTCACTATGGCACAATCCAATGAATTGAGCACTCGGGAAGAGGAGGTGGTAAAACTTTTGCTAGAGGGGAAAAGCAACAAGTTGATTGCGTCCGCTCTCCATATTTCTGAGCGGACTGTTGAGTTCCATTTGAAGAACATTTACGCGAAACATCAAGTAAGTTCAAGAATGGAACTGGTTTTGAAGCTGGGGAAGACCACAGACCGGCACGATGACACAAAACTAGGGGAATCCACAGTTGCGCAGGAGGGGGAGACTGCGGAAAATAGAGACCGTCTCAATTTGTCGAAGAATTGGGCTAATCTTTTGAGAGAGACCGTCTCTATAATCGGTAAGGAGCTAAAAGTGGATGCTGTTTTGAATTCAAATGACCGCAATGCGCCGATGACCTTCTTTGAAGCGATTCGCGTGTGTTTCAGCAAATATGCGGATTTTAACGGGCGGGCGTCGCGGGCAGAATACTGGTGGTTTACGTTGTTCATCACCCTGGTGGCCTCGGCGTTGGCCTACCTGAGCGAAAGTGCGGTGAGCATTTTCCTGATTGCGGTGCTCCTGCCCTTCTTGGCGGTAGGATCACGGCGCTTGCGCGATACGGGTAGAAGCGGGTGGTTGCAGTTGTACATGCTGGTGCCTGTCGCAGGGATTGTTGTGGTTTGGATCTATTGCGCGGAGCCGTCGAAAAGTCTCCCTGATGATTCAATATCGCAGGGATAGATTGTGCGTTATAACGGTCATCCATGAAAAGGATGTTTGCGTCAACCTCATTGATGGCGGCGTTAAATGAAGGCTGATCCCTGTAGATCTGAAGCGAAC
>JABWBV010000199.1 GCA_013359445.1 Anaerolineales bacterium
GCGCTCGCCGCGCCGGGCGAGCGAGGCGTAGGCGGCGGCCATCTGCCAGGGCGAGGAGGGATGCGCCCCGAGCCAGACATCGGTGGAGCGCGGGTAGTCCGCGCCGCCCCATCCCAGGGAGGTCGCGGTGGCGAGCCAGCGATCCCATCCGAGGCGTCTGCCGGCCCGGAGGACCATGCGGTTGCTGGAATGGGCGATGCCGTCGGCGAGGGAATGGACGCCGGCCCGGAGCCGGGAGGTCTCATGGGGAGCATGGACCCCGGCCAGGCCCGCCGCCTCCGCGGGGGAAAGGGGGGCGTTGGAAAGCAGGAGGGACTCGGGCGGTGGATAGCGGTCGAGGTAGGCCGCGTAGACGAGGGGCTTCACCGTGCTGGCCGGATGGCGGCGACCCGCGAGGGCGAGGTTGAACTCCATGCGTGAATGATCACGCCCTCCGACAATGGCCAAAGCGGCGCCGCTGTTGTGGTCGAGGACGACGAGAGCCCCCTGCAGGCTGCCTTTGGGGGCGCGGAATCCGGGCAGGGATTCGATGCGATCGAGTTCGGCCCGCAGGATGCGGGAGCAGGCGTCCTGGAAACGCAGGTCGAGCGTGAGGACGACCTCGACGCCGTCGGAGGATTCGATTCCGGAGGGCAGTCGCCCGGCTTCGACGAGACGGCGGACTTCATTCCGGATCAGATCGCGGGTGAAGCCGTCGCCGGTCGCCTCGGGCCTGCCGGGTCGGCTCGAGACGAGGAATTCGCCCTTTTCCCCCTCGCGGACAAAGCCGTTCTTGGCCATCAGCGAGAGGACGCGGTCGCGGGCGGCGCGGGCATTCTCCAGGCTGACATGGGGGTCGTTGGCCCCAGGGCCCCGGACGGTGCCGGCGAGAAGGGCGCACTCCCCGATGGTGAGATGGTCGAGTTGTTTTCCGGGAAAGTAGTAGCGCACCGCCTCCTGCAGACCGGTGCTCGCGCCGCCAAAGGAAACGCGGTTGCAGTAGGCGGCAAAGATGGCTTCCTTTCCTGCCCGAAGGGTGCCGTGCCTCCGAAAGGAGGTCCATTCCACGCGCGGGGAAAGGGCGTTCTCGAATATCTTTCTCTGGAAATTGGCGAGCCGACCGGAGCTCCTTCTGCCGTAGGTGTTCTTGACCAACTGGGTGGTGAGGGTGGATCCTCCTTGTCCGAAATCAAAGCCGCGCCGGACTCCCGAAACGAAGGCACGGGCGAGCGCAACGGGATCGACGCCGGGATGATGGAAGAAGCGCTTGTCCTCGGCGGCGACGAAGGCGCGGCGCACGACCTCGGTCTCGGCTTGCGCCGACACCGCGTCGCCCTCGCATGCCAGCGGCGTGACCGACACGGTGTTGGTGTACGTGCCCGCCGCCAGGTCGCACGGCACGCCCGCGGTGATGGTCACCGTGATCGGCTCGGTCGAGGGCGGCGTGCCGGGGTCGTCGTCGCCCGGCTCCGCCTCCTCGGTGAGGGTGCCGAGGTCGCAGTCGACCGTCTGGCCCGCGAAGGTGCAGACGTCGAGCGTGTCGGTGACGTCGACGATGTCCAGGCCGGTCGGGACGAGGTCTTCGAGCACGACGCCGTGGGCCGGGGCCGATTTCCAGGATGGTGTCGGTGGGGGTGACTTGTCCGGCATCCACGATCCGTTCGAGGAGGGCGGGATCGGTGAGGAAGTTTTGGCCGAGGCTCTTTTTCGGGGTCAGACCGTGGGTGCGGAGGAGGGCGGGGACGTTGAGGGGGGTAGGTAGGTTCACAGGGGCATTTTACCTTGAAAGCCGGGGGGAGATGTGGGTTTTGGCGTTTCCTGTTCTTAAGATCAGTTAATGGATTTTCCCATAACTTTTTTGAGGGTTTGGCAACTTAGTGAGTGTAATCAAAATAAATAATTTTTATTCAATTTTTCCAAAAAAATATTTAGGAGACCCAAAATGTATCGCTATATTGTAATTTCCCTCACCGCCATCATCGTCTTGTTGGTAGGTGCCACCGCCATCAGTGCCGCCTCGCAGACTGCTCTGCCTGGTGATTCCCTGTACAGTGTCAAAACGAGTCTGGAAGATGCGCAACTCTCTGCGACCCTCGATGCGGAGGGCAAAGCCGAATTGAATATGAAATTTGCGGAAAATCGTCTGACTGAAATTCAAAGCCTGGTTGAACAGGAACGGTACGAAGACATCACCCTCGCGAGCACCGGGCTGGGCGATCATCTGACCCAAGCCGCCCAAGAAGTTCAGGTGGTCACGGCATCCGACCCTGAAATGGGCACTGCCCTGAGCAATGAACTGGCCGCATTGGTTGCGAAACACGCCAAAGTGATCGGTGCATTACTGGTTACGGTGCCAGCACCGGCCTCGTCTGCGGTGCAAAACGCCCTGGATGGTGTCAATAATATCAATCTCAATGCGAATGATAACGACGACAACGGCAATGATAACGACGACAACGGCAATGACAACGACGACAACGGCAACGACAACGACGACAACGGCAACGACAACGACGACAACGGCAATGACAACGACGACAACGGCAACGACAACGACGACAACGGCAATGACAACGACGACAATGGCAACGACAACGACGACAACGGCAATGACAACGACGACAACGGCAACGACAACGATGACAATGGCAACGACAACGACGACGATGACAACGGCAATGACAACGACGACGATGACAATGACAACGACAACGATGACGATGACAATGGCAATGACAACGACGACGATGGCAACGGCAATGACAACGATGATGATGATAATGACAATGATGATGATGATGATGATGATGACAACTAAAGTTAAAGTCGTATAATCAAACGCATCCCCCCCACATCCCCACAACTTGGGCAGGGCACTCGCCCTGCCCAACATTTTCTACCCCATGAAAACCCCTCGCTCCCTCATCGCCAAACTCATCTTCGCTGGTTTCAGCGCCCTCGTACTCATAATGCTCACCCTTCAACTCGTCCCCCTCGGACGAAATCACACCAACCCTCCCGTAATCGCCGAACCCACCTGGGACAGCCCCCGGACCCGCGAACTCTTCTTCCGTGCCTGCGCCGATTGTCACAGCAACGAAACCCTCTGGCCCTGGTACAGCAACATCGCTCCCGTCTCCTGGCTTGTCGCCCACGACGTAGAAGAAGGCCGCGAAAAACTCAACATCTCCCAATGGGGCCAGGGCCGCAACGAAGCAGATGAAGCCGCCGAGGCCGTGCAAGAAGGCGAAATGCCCATGGACATCTACGTTCTCCTGCACCCCTCCGCCAACCTCACCGAAAGCGAAACGCAAGAACTCATCCGTGGCCTGCGCCTCACCTTCGGCGACGAACAAGAATCCGACGACGACTAGCCCCACCTAAAAACCGCCCCCACAGGTTTCCCGTGTCCCAAACATCCCCCCCCACCCCCCTCTCCAAAAGCCTCCCCCGATGGGAACGCTCCTTTTCCCTCCTCGCGTGGCCCCCCCTCTCCACCTGGAAAACCCTCGCCTCCGGCCTCACCCTGTTCGGCCTCTTTTTCGCCTTTCTCATGGCCGTGCAGTTCGCCACCCCGCACCTCGTAGGCAACGACGGCTACTACCACATCAAACTAGCCTACCTGATGCAAACAGAAGGCCTCAAACCCGCCTTCCCCTGGCTCCCCCTCACCATCCTCAACGCCGAAAGTTTTGTAGACCATCATTTTCTCTACCACGTTCTGCTCATCCCCTTCACCTACGGCGATTTGATTCAAGGCGGAAAACTAGCAAGCGCCTTCTACCCCGCACTCACCTTTTTGACCGTGTGGTGGCTCCTACGCGGGCAACGCGTCCCTCTCGCGGGCATCTGGTCACTCGGCCTGCTCGCCATCTCCGAAGCCTTCATCTATCGGATGAACATGCCCCGCGCCCAATCGCTCTCGCTGGCCGTCCTCGTCCTGGCCCTGCACTTTTTATTGACCGGAAAACATCGCTGGATGCTCCCCCTCGCGTTTCTCTACGTCTGGCTCTACAACGCCTTCCCCCTGATCCTGGTTTTCGCGGGGCTCTACACCCTGGCAGAACTCCTCCTCCATCGTCGGCTCGTCTGGCAACCCCTCGTCTACACAAGCGCCGGCCTCCTCCTCGGCCTGATCCTCAACCCCTACTTCCCCGACAACCTGACCTTCATTTATCATCACCTCGCCCCCAAACTGCTCAACCCCACCGAAGCCACCCGCGTCGGCAGTGAATGGTACCCCTACGACACCGGCCAACTCCTCGAAAACTCTGGGTTAGCCTTGCTCATGCTGGCCGGAGGCATCTTCGGGTTAGGGCTACGCGGACGCCGCATGGATGTCAAAACCGCCACAGCCCTCTTCCTCGCCCTCTTCAACACCTACCTGCTCTTTCAATCCCGCCGCTTCATCGAATACTTCCCCGCCTTCGCACTAATCTTCGCCGCCATCGCCCTGACCCCCACCCTAAAAACCTGGTGGGACAGCCTCACCGCCACCCCGGCCACCATCCTACCCGACCGCGCTCTGTTCTCCCCTATCTTGCATGGTCTTCTCACGGGCGCTTTCAGCCTCGCCTTGCTCCTGGCCATTTACTTTAACTTACAAGCCTCCCAAAAGACCTTTGCCGACGTACGCTCCTCCGAACGCTTCCAAGAAGCCTCCGCCTGGCTGGCGGCACACACACCCGCGGGCGCACGCGTTTTCCACACCGACTGGGACGACTTTACCTGGCTATTTTTCCACAACTCACACAACACCTACCTGACCGGTCTGGACCCCACCTACATGCAAATCTACAACGCCGAACTTTACGATTTATGGGTCGAGATCACTCAGGGCGATATCGAAACCCCCTCCCACCTCATCACGGAAACCTTCGGTGCCCAATATGTCATCACCGACTTGGGTCACAAGGATTTTCTAGCCCAGGCCGCGAACGATCCCCAGATGGAAGAAGTATTTCGAGATGAATATGCTGTTGTTTTTCAAATTGTGACGGTATCTACTCAAAATAGTTTCGAGTGATGCCCCTTTGAACTTGAGTAATTACCAAACGGATGCCACCCATCCCTTTTTTTGGGGAAACCTCTAACTGAAATGAAATACACCCTAATCAAAAAGCCCCCGAAAAAATTCGGGAGCTTTTTATTTACAAAATGTCCGGGCAGGCTTCCCGGCGGCACCCAGAGGGTACTCCTTAGTGCTGCTTCCTCTCGGACCTGACACGGTTCGAAGATCTCCGCCGCGCCGGACCCGCCCGGACGGTCGCAGAGGATACCGCAAGTAGGGGGAGATGTCAATTGACGAAAACCGGGCCGCCCAAAGAGTGGAAACCCAGAAAACAAAAACCGAGTTCAAATGAACTCGGTTTTGTCAGGTTATTTTTTAGCCTTTCGGCCTTCCCAATAAACCCCGCCAATGATGATAAGAACAAGAAGGCAGGCGAGTAAGATTGGGAAAAGGTTATTCGCTTCAGACATTATTTTAGCGAAAGCAGATATGCAACCAAATCAGTTAATTCCGTTTCACTCAGGAGTTCGCCAAAATTAGCAGGCATCGCCGAGGGTGAAGCACATGGGCCAGTCGGACATTCTTCCACAATATGGTCACTGGGGGCGAGAATTGAATTCGTAATGTATTCTTCAGCGGTTTGCCCATCGATTCGTGTTTCAGCAACTGTCGCGACATTGGTCAATTCTGGCCCAACCGCCCCAACGCTGACCCCCTGAATCGTGTGGCAGGCCACACACCCTTTGTTATTGAAGACCGCGCGGCCACGGAGGACCGGATCCGCAGAAACCGGGCCGGGCAGAGTCAGAATCTCCAGTTGCCCTACTTCGCCGATAGCCGTCGCTTCCCAATTCAGAATGTAAGCGGCAATTGCCCGAATTTGATCCGCACGAAGCGGTCCACCATAGTCTTGTGCCCAGGAGGGCATGGCATACCCAACCCCCTCACCCGGCCATTGTTCCGGGCGAGTCGAGATCGGGCGTCCACTGGAAACCGTTGAGATGATGTAATCACGAAGGGTTCCGCCCCAACCCACTTCTTTGATCCGTTGGGTAAAGAAGTATTCATCATTAAGGGGCGGGCCAATCAACCCTTCGCCGTTCTGCCCATGACAGCGGGCGCAGTTATCGGAATACAAACTCGCACCAAACTCAATCGATTCGGCGATTTGCACAACCTCTGATTCTTGCAGTTTCGTTTCTTCGCGGAAACCTACCACCACTAACAGGATGGACGAGACAATGATCGCGATAGTCCCTAACAATATTTCTACTTGAATACGATTGTTATTCATAATCTTTGCTTTCTCCTCACATCCATCTTAGTGCTCGCGCCGGCGATCCGTGTGCAAGAAATAATGGTGTTCATATTCTTTGGGTTCCAAAGTTTCCGGATCAGTCCATTCGATGCGAAGAACAACTTTTTTGACATCGGCCTGCCATTCGCTAATATACAGCAATCCGGTCGGATCAATGAACCCTTTCGGCTCATCACTGTTTTTCGTTTCTTCGTAGATGCCCTCTTGTTCTTCAATCCGCTCAGAATAGACAGTGAAAAACTCAGCCAAATGCTCTGGCATCGTCTCAGTATCGACTTCACCAGTGTAATACACCCCGGGAACCAATTCGTCATAAGGAATAGCCCGCAAAATCCCCACCCCTTCTTCGGGGGCCAGGTCCTGGATAATCCGCGTGGCCGCTGGCGTTTCAATCCCAAAAACAGGCAACCCCATATAGCTCGTCACGAGTAAGAACACTACCCAGAACAACCCCCAGGCAATCCCAAAGGGACGGTTTTTCGCCAAACGTTTAGGGTTACGGTCAATGTACGGCGTTGCGACCATCAAGAGCACAAATACCGCAGGCAGGATCACGCCCATCAAAGTCGGATCACCCAGTTTCAACATCCCTTGAATCCACCAGAAATACCAGGGAGCTTTGGTGTCCAAAGGCGTCTTGAGCGGATTCGCATGGGTTTCCAAAGGTGCCCCACTATAGAAGAACACCATATACAACAACATTAAACCAGTAACTAACGAGGCCAGGAAAATTTCATGCGACATCAAGTCAGGGATCAAGTCGATGCGTTGTTTTCCCTCTTTAACTTTTTCAGGAGGCAACTCGCCTTCTTCATAAATCGCAGGCAGGGAAATCCCGTGTTCGCGTGCCACTTTATAGTAATGGATGCTTAACACAAAAATCCCGATCAAAGGCAACAACACCACATGCATCAGGTAAAAACGCAACAACCCACCTGCCCCAATATCTGGCGCACCCCGTAAGAGTAAGTTCGATTCCGGCCCAAAAGCAGGCGCTTTATCGGCCATACTGGTCCCAATGGTCACCGCCCAATAAGCCAACTGATCCCATGGGAGCAAATAACCACTGAAGCTCAAAAATACCGTCAGGAAAAGCAAGACCACCCCAGTCAACCAGGTAAATGAACGTTCACCTTTATACGATCCTGTGAAATAGGTACGGAATAAATGCAACCAGACAAACGCAACCATTAGCTCCGCCCCCAAACGGTGCATATCACGTAAGAGTTCGCCAAACATCACATTACTTTCAATATTAAGAATGGAGCTATAGGCCTGCTCAGGTGAGGGCACATAATAGACCATCAAAATTAAACCCGTAATGATTTCGATCAAAAAGAACAGGGTAGACAAATACCCCAAGCGAAACGTATGGGTAAAGAACGTGCTGGCTTTATAGTAAAACTTAGGCCGGATATGTGCGACAAAACTGGTGACATGCACCTTGTAGCGCGGATTCGGTTTTTCAGTGGGCGGATCGCCGCGTAACAACGCGCGCAACTCCTTCCCACTCAGACCTGCCGTGATAATCCGAACCCGATTATCAATCGCCTCCATCACTTTCGCTTTTTGCTCATCTCTACTCAACGCAAAAAAGCTTCGAAGACCATCCAAATTTTGCATGATTTATCTCCTTAGATCATCCCGCACGGGATCAGGCGTTGGATATACCAACCAATTTTTCGCCAGTGTCTACAAAATAGGCAACCGCGGGATCATCAAAAACGGGCATGGGCGAATTCGGCTCCGTAGTACGCGCCAGCTCTTCCCCTGTCTGTTCGTTGACAGCCGTCATAACAAACAAATCCAACGAGCGAGGAGCTGGGCCTTGAATAAACATACTTTCGTAAGTGAATTGAGACCCGTGGCAGGGGCAAATAAATTTGTAATCCTGTTGTTGCCAGTTATACAAGCAACCCAGATGCGTACAAACCTTATAGATCGCCCGCACACCTTCTTCCGTGCGCGTCAACCAAAATTTGCCTTTGGGATTTTCTGAAGGGGTATCGCCCACGAGCGGCAAGGCTGTCACATCTCCCAAACGGAAAATGCCACCAAACTCACCCTCTTTAAAGCGAGGATATGCGAATAAAATGGTTACGCCTCCAACCGGGATCAAGAAAAACCCCAACGAGGCCAACCAGGCCAAATTAAGAAATTCACGGCGAGTTACGGGGATTTTTTCTTGCGCGGCAGGTGCGGCATCTTGTTTTGCCATAGCTGCTCTCCTTTTATAAAAATAAATAGAATTCTGGGATAGATTAAACGAAAGTGAATTATAGCACAAACATAAAGGTGTGCAATGATTGAGATATTAAAAAGAAGCGGGCTTTACCCGCCCAACGCCGCCGTTTCCATGGCACGCATAATCATAAACACCGTAAGTAGGGCAGTCGTTCCGTACATCAAAATTTCTGGACGCTCCTGACGCCCACGCGTATACATAAAAATCATCGGCAAAGCCATCGGCGTCACAATTCCATACAAATAATGTGCCCACTGCCCAGGACGAAGCCCAATCACCCACATATATCCCCCCACACTACTTTGCAAAAGTAACAAAATCTCCCCAATCACCAACGCCCCCCAATACGACGGATCCAAGCCTTGTTTCCGTATAAACCGCCAATACCCCCAAACCGTCAACAAAATAAAATAATACATCGCGGTATTCGCTAACCGACCATGAATTTCAACAACAGACATCCATCCTCCAAAAAAACAAAGAAGCCCGACAGCTTGCAAACCTGCACACTGCCGGGCTAAATCTGGCGGAGAGGGTGGGATTTGAACCCACGGTACATTGCTGTACACGCGCTTTCCAGGCGCGCGCGTTAGGCCAGACTACGCTACCTCTCCAATCAATGCCAACTTTCTCAGTGGCGGGCGGCATTATACCATGTTGAAAAAAAACGGCAAATAGAAATTTTCACAAACCTATCCAGAAAAATTGACCCTGAGTATAATTGTAAAAAATACACAAAGCCTGGTATTTCCACATCCAAAATGAGGTCCTCCATGCCCTACACCTATGAATACCCCCGCCCCGCCGTCACAGCCGACATCGTCGTCTTCACCGTGCGCGAACACCAATTAAACGTACTCCTCATCCAACGCCGTGACCCACCCTTCGCAGGCATGTGGGCCTTACCTGGGGGCTTTATCAACATGGATGAACCCCTGGAACAAGCCGCCCAACGCGAACTGGAAGAAGAAACTGGATTAAAAGAAGGCTACCTGGAACAACTCTACACCTACGGCACCCCCGACCGGGACCCACGCGGGCGCGTCATCACTATCGCCTACTTCGCCCTGATCGCCGCCGACGCCCCCTTCCAACCCGAAGGCGGAAGCGACGCCGCGCGCGCCGCCTGGCACCCGATCAACCACCTCCCCGCCCTCGCCTTTGACCACGCTGAAATCATCACCTATGCCATCCGCCGCGTCCGCTACAAACTCGAATATTCCGCCGTCGGGTTTGAACTCCTCCCCGAAGAATTCACCCTCACCGAACTCCAAACCACCTACGAAATCATCCTCGGCGAAAAGCTAGACAAACGCAACTTTCGCCGGCGCATCCTCGAAGCAGGCATTATCGAACCCACCCCCCACCTCCGCACAGGGGATGGCCGCCCCGCGCGCATGTACCGCTACCGCGATGACGCCGTCGCCGAAGTCAAAGCCAGGCGATTGTTTCCATAATCCAATAGTTTCTATAATTTGAAGGTATAATCCCCTCTGCACAGACCGTGAAACAACATTTTCACGGTCTATTTACGAAATTTGGGAGTGATTGTGCCCCGGTGGGTGCCCTGGTCTTCAAAACCTGTGGCGGGTCGCGTTGCGGGCCGCGGTGGGTTCGACTCCCATTCACTCCCGCCTAAAAATCGTTTGTACAGGGGACTGAGCGCCTCTCATGCTCCCCTGTACAAAAATATGCCCTTTCTATGTCTGATCCTACTTCTGATAACTACACCACCCTAATTTCTCGCGTCATGACCATCGAAGACGTAACCTGGGGCGATCCAAAAATCAACTTCTGGGATGACCCGGCCATTGGTTACATCGTCCGATTTCGTGGCAAACTCCACGAAGACGCCCATCAGGCCCAAGCCCACCTCGAACAATCTCTACACCCCCAAAAAGTCTCCCCCATCCTACGGACGGAAAATAGCCTGACCTCGATCTTCCTTGTGGGAGATCCGCTAACCGCCCAAATTGCGCAAATTTTAGACATTCAGGAAACCCATTGGGCCACGCCTGAAGCCTTGCACATCGTTCGGTATCTTGGGCACCTCCGTCTCGATTCCGTCGAGGCCTACGACCGTATCGCCGAGGCGATGACCCCGCGCGAGAACTTCCTCGCCGCGATGGAGCGTGCGGGGCCCGAATGGGTGCCGCTGGACATGGGCAAGCACATCGGCTCGATCCACCGTCGCCACTACGCGGACCTCGCGCCGCTCCTGCCCGGGGTGAGGATGGCGAACGGCGGGCTGATCCTCGACCGCATGGCCCAGACCGTGGTGCCCGACGAGGCGCTGCTCGCCCGCTTCGGGGTCGATTTCCGCTGGCTGGTGCCCAACTGGGTGCAGGTCCGCGAGCGCGAGGACGTCGACGGCTACATCGACATGTGGGGCGTGCCCTACCGGGCCGCGGCCGGGCGCGACCATTACGCGGTCGACGGCGCGCCCCTGAAGGGCGCGACCTCGATCGCCGACATCGAGGC
>JABWBV010000803.1 GCA_013359445.1 Anaerolineales bacterium
AGTCGCCGCCTCCGCCCTTTGGGAAGCTTACGAAGACGGGGGCGAGGCCTCTCAACGCCGGCAGTCCGCCGGGGAAGACCTTTTCGACAACGCCGCGACCATCCTCGGGGATACCTGGCGTCTGTGGTCCAAAGAAATGAAAAAAGCCTTCACCGCGCTGGCGCTGGGGCAAAGCGCGCAGATGACGCATATACCCGCCTTTGACGTGGGCGAACTCACCCGCGCGTTGCCCGCCCTCGGCCCGGAAATCCGTACCCTGCTCAAACAGGGGTACATTGCCGAAGCCCCTGACTTCCCAAGCGGATACCGCATCCGCCCCGAAGCGTTCCTCTGGTGGCTTTCCGAAGAACTCACCCGCACAGTGCGCGAGGACGGGGCTTTTGAAGACTGGTTACGTGCCCAGGAATGGGATGGCATGGTCAAAACTGGGGAAAAAGAGCAGTTGAACCGTGCCGCCCACGCGTTGGGGGGGGTGCTCAAAGAGGGCATCCACACCCTCATTCGTGCCGCCGCAGAAGGGCTCGGAAAAAGCCTCACTGAATGAAAAATGCTCGATTAGGAACATCTGCCTATTCCCTGGCCTGAAACGTTAAAAAATCGGCGTTGACAAAATAATTCCACAAGCTATAATGATTTTATAAGGAACCTGCAATTCAAAAGCAATCTTTCGTAAGGAAGTGAATTTCGCAGTTCCCCCGATAAAGGCAAACCCGGTGAAAGCCGGCGACGCAAAGCCATGGGTCTACCGTCACATTCGTGACAATGACTGCCAGGCCGCCGAAAAGAGTCTCATTTTCATAAAGACACCTTCTCGGTTGAGCCTGGTTTTTCCAGGCTCAATTTTTTTTAATCTGCAACCAGGAGAAATCCGATGAAAACTCAAAAACTCTCTCACGTGCTCTTTACTTTTTTCCTGCTGTTGACGATGGTGGGGACTACTTTTGCCATGGCGTTCCCCCAACGTGCAGGGACCCTTTCGTACATTGTCCAGGCGACAGATGTTGAAAGGGCGAGCGAATTGGTTGACCAAGTGGGGGGCCTGGTGACAGCCCGGTTGGAGATCATAGATGGTGTCGCGGCGACCCTCTCGGCGGGGGCGTTGGCTCAACTCCGCACCATGCCGGAAGTTGTACGCCTGACGCCCAATGCCCAGGTTGAAGCGGCGGGAAATAAAATTCCCGCCACAGATTATCCCAATGTCATTGGGGCTGATGTGGTGTGGGCCGAGGGCGTGACCGGAGAAGGCATTACGGTCGCGGTCATTGACACTGGCCTGGCAAATCATCCCGGCATTGAAGATAGCATTATTGCCTGGGTAGATTTTGTTGAAAATAAACGTAACCCAAAAGATCGCAGTGGACACGGTACCCATGTGGCGGGCATCATCGCCAACACACAGGTTAGCAAAGATGGCGAATGGAACGGCGTTGCCCCGGGGGTGAACCTGGCCGGGGTGCGGGTGCTGGGCGATGCTGGACAAGGCAACTATGTTGATGTCATCGAAGGTTTGCAATGGGTTCTTGAAAATAAAGACACCTATAACATTCGCATTGCCAATCTTTCGCTGGTCGCCACCCCAATGTCCCCGTATTGGGCAGACCCGTTGAATGAGGCCGTTACACAATTGTGGGCAAACGGGATCGTGGTCGTGGTGGCCGCAGGCAATGGCGGTTCCGGCCCAATGAGTGTTGGTGTCCCTGGCAACAATCCCTACGTCATCACTGTGGGCGCTTTCACCGATAACTACACCCCCGATGATTGGAGCGACGATTACATCACGCCCTTCTCGGCGGCTGGGCCTACTCTGGATGGCTTTGTGAAACCCGATCTGGTAGCCCCTGGCGCGCACATTATTTCCACCATGAAAGAAAACACCTATCTGGCGGAAACCTACCCCGAAAATGTCCTCCCCAAAAAATACTTCT
>JABWBV010000200.1 GCA_013359445.1 Anaerolineales bacterium
CCCCTCCTGCCCCTAATTGTGGCGAAACTTTTACTCTTCCCCCCCTTTCTCCACACTATCCACAGCCCCTACTGAGATTACGACATAAAGAATTCTCCCCAAACAAATAATGAGGTGTGAAAAAAGGTAACTGTTCAGAAACACCTCAATTCATCTGGCGAAGCCAGTTCTTCACCCATCAAAGGTCACATAACCGCATTCTGAGCGGAGGCTTTGCGTAGTCGAAGGATGCAAGTGGGGCTACCTTTGCGGAGAGGCGCCAGATTTAACCTGGGTCCTGGTCCCTCCATCTTTTGTGAGTAAGTAAAGAAATATGGAATACGGTATGCACTCTTATGAAACGGTTATTTTGTGCCCTTTTTTGACTGATATAATGCTCGTTTGCATAAAATAACCCCTGAAACTAGAACGGATATGCTATAATCTGGTCTGTAAATAAATTAGGTCCATCGGGTAAATCAAGTTGCGCCACCAACATATACGGTGCTAGTTACTTTACCAATTCTCTCACCCCATCTCATCCTATGAACGTTATTCGTATCGAGGGCGCCCGCGCCCACAATCTCAAAAATATCACCGTCGAAATTCCCCGCGACAAACTCGTCGTCCTGACCGGCTTGTCCGGCTCGGGGAAGTCTTCGCTCGCCTTCGACACCATCTTTGCCGAAGGGCAACGTCGGTACGTCGAATCCCTCTCCGCCTACGCCCGCCAATTCCTCGGCCAGATGGACAAACCCGACGTAGACACCATCGAGGGCTTGTCTCCCGCGGTATCCATTGACCAGAAAGGAGCCTCCCACAACCCCCGCTCCACCGTGGGCACCGTGACCGAAATTTACGACTACCTCCGCCTGCTCTTCGCCCGCGCGGGGATTCCCCACTGCCCGGTCTGTGGACGCGAACTCAAACGCCAATCCGCCCAGGAAATCGTAGATGCCATCCAAAACCTGCCCGAAGGGAGCCGCATCTTGATCCTCGCCCCCCTTGTCCGGGGGCGGAAAGGGACGTACCAGGCCGTGATGGAAGAGATTCAAAAAGCCGGGTTCACCCGCGCCCGCATAGATGGACAAGTGATCGAATTGGGGCAAGAGGATATCGACCTCGACCGATATAAAAAACATGACCTCGAAGCCGTTGTAGATCGCCTGGTTGTGCGTCGCCAGGAAACCCAAGAAGAGAGCGACGCCGCACGTTCCCGCCTGACCGATTCCGTCGAAACCGCCCTCAAATTTGGCGAAGGCATCATGATCGTCCAGAATTTGTCCGTCGAACCCGCCGAGGATATTCTCTACTCCGAACACCTTGCCTGCCCCTACGACGGCCTCAGCTTCCCGGAAATCGAACCCCGCACGTTTTCCTTCAACACCCCGCACGGGGCCTGCCCCGACTGTCAGGGCATCGGCTCCCGGCTGGAGATTGACCCCGTCCTCATCATCCCCGACCGGGCGAAATCCCTCAACGGCGGGGCCATTGTCGCGGGCGAGTGGGGCGGCCCGCGCGACGAAGGGGGCTACTACTGGTCCACGCTCGAAGGGGCCGCAAAAGAATTCGGCATTGACCTCGATGCCCCCGTCAGCGCCCTCACGCCCGATCAACTTCGCATCATCCTCTACGGCACCAACGGGCAAGAAGTCCCCATCGAATACAAACGCAAAAACGGACGCACATCTACCTTTTTCACCACCTTTGAAGGCGTCATCGTCAACCTGCAACGTCGCTTCACCGAAACCAACTCCGAATACATGCGCTCCCGCATCCAGGAGTTTATGAGCGACAAACCCTGCCCCACCTGCAAGGGCGCGCGCCTCCGCCCGGAAGCCCTCTCTGTCACGGTGGGAGATCACAATATCCTCGCGATTACCGACTGGCCGGTCATTGATACCCTGCACTGGGCCAGCACCCTCACCGCCGAAAACAGCCCGCTCGACACCCGCCAACGCATCATCGCCAGCCGCATCGTAAAAGAACTGAACGAACGCCTACAATTTTTGGTAGACGTCGGGCTGGATTACCTCACCCTCAGCCGGACCGCCGTTACCCTCTCAGGCGGCGAAGCCCAACGGATTCGCCTCGCCACCCAGATCGGCTCCCGGTTGATGGGCGTGCTCTACGTGCTGGACGAGCCTTCGATTGGCCTCCACCCGCGCGACAACACCCGCCTCCTTCGCACCCTCAAAGCGATGCGCGACCTGGGCAACACCGTTTTGGTCGTCGAACATGACGAAGAGACGATCATGGAAGCGGATTGGATTGTGGACCTCGGCCCGGGGGCGGGGGAATATGGCGGGGAAATCGTCGCCGAAGGGCCGCCATCCGCGATTTTGCGTCACCCCACCTCGCTGACAGGGGCGTACCTGTCCGGGCGGATGAAAATCCCCATCCCCGAAAAACGCCGCCTGGGGAACGGCAAAGTGATCGCCATTTACGGCGCACGGCAGAACAACCTGAAAAACGTGGACGTGCAGATTCCGCTCGGCAAACTGGTGTGCATCACCGGGGTCTCGGGATCGGGCAAATCCAGTTTGCTGAACGAGACGCTGTACCCCGCCATTGCCCGGCATTTGCACGGGGGGCGGCACATCCCTGGCGCCCACGACCGGATCGAGGGGTTGGAACAGCTCGATAAGATCATCAACATCGATCAGTCCCCCATCGGGCGGACGCCGCGCTCCAATCCGGGTACCTACACCAAACTATTTGACGAAATCCGCTCCCTCTTTGCCGAACTGCCCGAAAGCAAAGCGCGGGGCTACCAGGCCGGGCGCTTTTCGTTCAACGTGAAGGGGGGGCGGTGCGAGGCGTGCGAAGGGCAGGGGCAGATTCGAATCGAGATGCAATTCCTGCCCGATGTGTACGTCCCGTGCGAGGTGTGCAAAGGCGCGCGGTTCAACCGGGAGACGTTACAGGTCAAGTTCAAAGGCTTGAGCATCGCAGATGTGTTGGACCTGTCTATTTTTCAGGCGGTGGAGGTCTTTTCCGCTTTCCCGCCGATGGTGAACAAACTGCAAACGCTGATTGACGTGGGGCTGGGCTACATTCGCATCGGCCAACCTGCCCCAACCCTTTCGGGCGGCGAGGCCCAACGCGTGAAACTCTCCCGCGAGTTGTCCAAACGCTCCACCGGCCAGACCATTTACGTGCTCGATGAACCCTCCGTCGGCCTCCACGCCGCGGACGTGCATAAACTCGTCGAAGTCCTCCACCGCCTGACCGACGAAGGCAACACCGTCATTGTCATCGAACACAACCTGGAAATTATCAAAGTGGCCGATCACCTGATCGACATGGGACCGGAAGGCGGCGACCGGGGCGGGCAGGTGATCGCCCTCGGCACCCCGGAGGAGGTCGCACAGGTGGAAGGGAGTTATACGGGGCAGTTTTTGAAGAAGATGTTTGAGGCATTGCCCGCGTAACGGTTCAGTTGAGGTTCAGCTATTCAATAAAATCGCCCAACAGGGCGATTTTGTTTTTAACCTTTTGGCCTTTTCTTTCGTACAATTAGATCATGACCCGCCTCCCGAAATGCCTCCTTCTCTCCCTTTTGGGATTTTTGCTGACCGCCTGCCGCGCGGAATCCCCCTCCCCCGCCGAACTCGCCCGCGAACTCGCGCACCATCACGCCCCCATCCACTATCAAGATACCGACGACACCCGCGCCGAGGCCGATTACCTGACGCGGATTGACTATGACGGGGATTGGGACGCCCTCAACAACTGGGAAAATCTGGACACCGGCGACCTGTCCGGGGCCGTGTACTACTCGGTCGTAGAATCTTGCACGCACTGGTTCATCGTCTACGGATTTTTTCACCCCCGCGACTGGACAGACACCATCGAGCAGGAGCACGAAAACGATATGGAGGGCCTATTGGCCGTGGTGCGGAAAGATGGGGGCAAGTTTGGTGCGTTGGAAGGGATGGTGACGGTGTTTCACAACGATTTTTACTCGTTCACCCCTAGCGATAGCCCGTTCACCGACGGGGCGCAGGACATTGACGGGGAAATTCCCTGGGAATCGATCTGGTTCACGCCCCACCCACTCACCTCTGCCGAAGCAGAAGGCCACGGCCTGAAAATTTGGCCCCTCGCCGGACATTTTCAAGGGGCGGACGACGAAGACGGGGTGATCTACCTCCCCTCCGAACAGGACGCCGAACCCCCTCGCCACGGCAACGACCGCGCGGTGAACTACCAACTCATCAGCTTCTTCGCCCCTGGCGGCTTGTGGGACCAGCAGTTATCGGAAGCCACCACCTCCCGCGACGACGCGTTGACGTTCGCGACGTGGGGCACCTTGAAGGGGGACGATGGCGGCGGATGCGGGCACGGCCCCTCCCTCTGCAAGTTCGACGCCGTCCACCTCCCCTGGGCGTGGGACGATCACAACGATGATCTGGTGTTTTTGGGTGCGATGGCCCTCGATCCGGCGTTTCTTGTGAGTCAGTATTTTGATGGGGTGGGGGAGTTTAGCGAGGGGTACGTCAGCAACCCGTATTTGGAGGGGTTGCGGGATGCGGGGTTTGGCGCGGGGAATCTGCCGTTGGGTTGGCCGGAGGGGATGGATTTGGAGGGGTTGTACGGGAAGGTGGGGGAGGGGTGTGAGTGAGCGGGGGCTATGCTCTATCGAATGTCTGAACTACGCGTGTTCAAACTGATTGATTACCACTTCACCGTCCGGGAATTCAACCACAATTTTTAAGTTGCCCCCCATCGCAGAAAGGATTTTGCGGAGTGTGCTCACGCGCATGTCCGCTTGCTTTTCCATTTTGGACAGCGCCGCTTGATTGACATTAAGAATTTTTGCCAGGTCTTGTTGCGAAATATGCCGCGTCTTGCGGATTTCTTGAAGGGCCATGCTCATCAAGATCGCTTGCGCCTCATTTTCGATTTTTTCGCGCCGTTCTGGCGACATTTTTTCTTTGAGTTCATTAAATGATTTTGCCATTAGATTAGTCCTTCATCTTTTAGCGATTGAAGATGAACATCATACAAATGATCAGCGAGGGGGACATATTCTTCGTACCATCTATCATTCCCCGCTTTGTTCCCACCGATCAACAAAATAGCAGAACGTCTTGGGTCAAAAGCATACAATACTCGATAGGGGTTGCCTTTGTGTTGACTGCGAAGTTCTCTCATGTGATTATGTTTTGATCTTTCGACACCAGAACTAAAGGGAAAAGGGAGAAAAGGCCCTTTTTGCTCTAATAGCGTTACGGCAACAGCGACTGAATCCTGCTCGCTTTCGTCCAGCGAAGCCCACCAGTCTCCAAATTCATCTGTGTATTCGACGTTCCAGGTCATGCCCGAAAATTATAACCTTTGAGTTATATAATTGCAATTAGCTCTCCTGCGCTTTATTCGTAGAACGCAGGCTTTGGCGCGGTGGAGAGAAAGTTAGTGAATACCTGCGGTTAAAGCTGACTCCATCTCACCGTCTGCGCCTTCCCCTCCCCATACGTGTTCATAAACGCAAATTCAACTGTCAACACAAACAAAATATACCGGTCCGCGGGCGCATACGACGCCGCCTGTACGGCCTGTTCCCTCATCCGCGGATCATCGGTAAACATCGCCCGCCCTCGCACATAAAACTCCCCGCCCCCGCCCCCCGAATCTTCCACGGCACAATGCAGGGAGTAGCGCCCATCGCGCTTCAGGTCGTTGCCTTTGGGCGAGGTCGGTTCCATGAACAGAAACAACTGCTCGCCGAGGATGGGCGTCACCGGGTGGACGCGCGGGCCTCCGTCCGGGCGGATGGTGGCGAGATAGGCTACCCCGCTGTCAAAACGGACTTTACCAAATGCGGCGAGTTCGGGGGCTTGTTGGGTAAATTCATTCCAGGTGGTCATCGGGTGTTCCTTCCGAGCATTTCATCTAATCGTTCTTGAAGATAAGCGCGTTCGGGCTGGTTGTTGCACAGGGCGAGGGCACGCTCATAGGCTTCTGCGGCGGCTTCGCGTTGATGGGTTCGGCGCAGGAGGTCGGCGCGGGCGGCGTGATAGGGGTAAAAGTTTTGGGCCTGATCATCGAGGCGCAAGAGCAGACCCAACCCCGCGGGGGCACCGTGCGCCATCGCGACCGCGACCGCTCGGTTTACTTCCACCACCATTGAGGGGGTCATCCTCGCCAGGGTGGTGTACAGCGCGGCGATTTGGAGCCAGTCCGTTTCGTCGGCGGTTGGGGCTTCGGCGTGGAGGGCGCTGATCGCGGCCTGCACCTGATAGGGGCCGGGGGCCGAGAGGGTCAGGGCCTCGTCCAGGATGGCGATTCCTTCGCGGATTTGCGTCTGATCCCAGCGGGTGCGATCCTGTTCGTTCAGCAGAACCAGGTTGCCGGTCTCATCCTGCCGGGCCTCGCGCCGGGAGTCGTGCAGGAGCATTAGCGCCAACAGCCCTTTCACTTCGGCATTTTGGGGCATGAGGGCCATCAGCACCCGTCCCAGGCGGATCGCTTCTCCGCACAGTTCGTGACGGGTGAGCGAATCCCCGCGCGTGGCGACGTACCCTTCGTTGAAGATCAGGTAAATGACCGCGAGCAGGGCAGACAAACGGGCGGTGAGCAGGTCGGCGGGGGGAACACGGTAGGGGATGCCCGCGTTGCGGATTTTACTCCGCGCCCGCGCGAGCCGTTGCGCCATCGTTGGAACCGGGACAAGAAACGCCCGTGCGACCTCCTCCGTGGACAGCCCGCCGAGCGTATGCAGAGTGAGTGCGACCTGAGTTTCCACGGCCAGCGCGGGGTGACAGCAAGTGAACATTAGTTTTAAGCGGTCGTCAGGGATGGGGTGGTCCATATCTGGCTCCTCATCGGGAAGGGTTTCGAGGAGGGCGGTTTTTCGTTCGAGGGCAGCGGCGCGGCGGATGCGGTCAATGGCACGGCGTTTGGCAACGGTGAGTAGCCAGGCCCCGGGATTGCGCGGAACGCCGTCCCCCTCCCAGCGTTCCAGCGCGTTCACCAGCGCGTCTTGCAAGGCGTCCTCAGCCAGGGCGAAATCGCCGAGTTGGCTGATCAAGGCGGCGAGGACGCGCCCGTGTTCTTCGCGGAAGATTTTTTCGACCTGATCGGCGGCGGTCATCGGGTTTCAATCTCAGTAGTCAACATCAAGAGCTTTCCGCATCTCCTTTCTTCCGCGACAAATCTTTAAGTCGCGGAAGAAAGGAGACGCGGAATTTTATGGATAAGCTGAAGAGGACGGCTTTTCAAGTCAGATTACATCAGTCGTCAACATGAAAAGCTTTCCGCGGCTCCTTTTTTCCGCGACAAATCTTTAAGTCGCGGAAGAAAGGAGATGCGGAATTTTATTGACAAGATGAGGGGTCTGCCAGGTCAGATTGAGTGGTCGTGGCGATTTCAATCGTTGAGTTAACGACTGAAGTCGTCACTACAAAAGCGTGATTTACTCAAGTTATGTGCCCGGCGACCACAAAGGCCGGATTTCGATGGAGCCGTATTTGGCGGTGGGGATTTTTTCCGCCCAGCGAATGGCCTCGTCGAGGTTTTCGCACTCCACCAGGAAATACCCGCCCAGTTGCTCGTGCGTCTCGGCAAACGGGCCATCGGTGAGCAGGGTTTTTTCGTCGCGGACCCGGATCGTGGTGACACTGCTTTCGGGGGCGACGCCGTTGCTGGAAACCAGCACCCCGGACGAGTTGATTTCCTTTCTGAAATCAGCCCAGGTTTTTGCGGCGGCTTGCATGTCTTCCTGCGACATGTTTGCGCCAATCGCTTCGTCTGCATACATCAGCAATAAGTATTTCATACGTTCTCCTTTTTTTGTGCGGTCGCGATGGGGGCTGTCGCTCAGTCTGCTATGGCTTGTTTTACCAGCGCGATGATGCGGGCTTCTTCGGCAGGGGTCAATTCCTTCAGGGCATAGGAAGTCGGCCACATGGCACCGTCGTCTAAATTGGCGTCGTGTTGAAAACCGAACGTGGCGTAGCGTACATTGAACTTGCTGGCGGCCTGGAAAAAGCAGATGACTTTGCCGTCTTTGGTATAGGCGGGCATCCCGTACCAGGTTTTGGGCCACAGCACGGGGGCGTTGGTGGTGATGACCTCATGGAGCCGTGCGGCGATGATACGATCCGGCTCATCCATCGCGGCGATGGCCTCGAGGGCGGCTTTTTCTCCCTCCGCTCGGTTTTTGTTTGCGCGTTCTTCGGCCTTCATCTCTTTGGTGCGCGCCTTCATTGCGGCTTGTTCCTCGTCGGTGAAACGCTGGGTTTTGCTTTTACTCTGGCTCATTTCAAACTCCTTCTTGCATAAAAATGGGTAACGGTTTTTTTACCGTTCTATTCTAACGTCGAATGAGTTGGGGGCAAAATGACAACTTGTTCGTTTTCTTATCTTTTACTCATTTTTGAAGGTGACCTGGAGCGCGAAATTGCTCATTGACAAATAAGTCCGCAACGGACATAATGTGTCCATGTCGGACACATCCTCCCCCCAACCCCTTACCCCTGCCGTTTTCCACATTCTCCTCGCCCTCTCCAACGGGGATCGGCATGGCTACGGCATTATGAAACAGGTCGAGGCCGATTCTCAAGGCAAGGTGAAGATGGGGACTGGCACCCTGTATGGGTCGCTCAAACGGATGCTCGATGCGGGGTTGATCCGGGAAAGCGATAAACGCGTGGACCCGGAACTCGACGTGCCGATGGGGTTGGTGGGTACACCGCCATCGGACGAGCGGCGGATTTATTATCAGATGACAGATTTTGGGGCTACCGCACTCGCCGCGGAATTGGAACGTTATCAGCGGATCGTGACCATTGCCCAGGAACGAAAGCTTTATCCCACGACGCTATGACAACTGATCTTCAGACTGCCCGTTGGCTCTATCGAAAACTCCTGACCCTCTACCCACACGCCTTTCGGGAGCGGCTTGGCGAGTCGATGGTGCAAACCTTTAACGATCTTTGCACCGAGCATACGCGTCAGTCCAAAAGTGTGACCGGTTTTCTGGTCGGCACATTTGTCGAAACAGGGGTGGGCATTGTTTACGAACATGTTTTGTTATTCAAGGAGATGAATCCCATGCAAAAAGCGCTCACCCACTTCAGCCTTTCGGCGGTTGCCAGTTTTCTGCTCACCCTGCCTTTCCTGCTGATGGAAATTATCAACCGAAGCACCTTCAATGAAGAATTTCCCCTTGCACTTTTCTTTGGAATCTGGCTCAACCTGTTCGCCATCAGCCTGATTCTGCTCCCGATCCTGGCCGCCCGGTGGACGGGGAACCGAGCGCGGGCCACCTCACCCACACACGCGCTTCAGTCGCCTACAATGATGAGCGTTGGGCTTGTGTTATCCCTTGTTCTCGTCATTTTACTGGCGTCCGCCGTGTGGGAGCCTCTGCAAGGTTTGCTCAACAGTTCGAATGCGGAACCCCTTCACGTGTATGGTCTGCAGGTTTCCAGCCAGTTGATCGTCCTCGTGGTCTTTTCAATCCCGGTGGTGGCCGGGATCATCGCGGGTGGCCCTATCGCCAACACGCTCCGGGCGGGCGGGAGTCTCTTTGCCCATCGCATTCATCTGATCGTTGTCGGGGCGATTTTGGTGCTTTTTGTGGCTGGTTTCGTCAGTTTGATCGTAGATCAGTGGCCCTGTTTTGCGGGTGTGCAGTTCTGTGATTAGCGAAAATTGCCCATGGCGAATGCTCAAGGAATGATCCATGCCCTCTATAAGAAACTCTTGGGTCTTTACCCGCGTTCCTTCCGGGAACGGCTTGGCGAATCAATGGCGCAAACCTTCAACGATCTCTGGCGTGAACATCAACGTCAGCATGGGCACGTATTCCGGTTTGTGTTCTGGACTTTTGCGGAGACCGTTCAAGGCATTGTTCGGGAACATCTTTGGGTAATCCTTCACGGAGATGAAATGAAAAATATCGCATCAAATCCAAAATTAGCGGCATTGGTTGGTTTTCTTTTGGCGTGGCCCTTCATTGTACTGAATGCCATCGTTGGGAACCAAATTGAGCCGTTCCTTTCGTTCATCCGGCCCGATTCCCATACCAGTGCTTTGGAATATGGGCTACTCGCTGTCGTTTTGTCCCTCCTGCCGCTGGGTGCATTCATCGCTGTGCGGCCTATGTTTCAAAAAACAAAGGAGGGCAAGCGGAAGGTGTATATCTTCAACGTCGCCCTCGCATCATTTCTCCTGGTAGGGTTTGTCTTGATCACGCTTGGATTGGGGGCAGATATTTACCAGTGTGACGTTTTGCACATCCCAAATTGTGATTGATAGAGGGAAATATCCTCAAACACCTCGTCCGCCTGTTTTTTGAACAGCCCAGACTTTTGTTCGATAACATCGGCACGCGGGAGTTCGTCGTTTACAACCCGCTGGACAAGCACAAGATTATCAGTCACACCTCTTGGATTCTATTGCTATCGCCCACCGAATTGGAAAGGAGCCAGGGGTGGTATGAAGTCCATGATACGGCGATTCCTCATTGGAAATATTTCTAGTTTGATTGACCTTATTAAGGAATGTCGTTCGTGGAAGCCATTTTGCAAAAGAAGGAGGACGAACACTGTTCCTTGAGGAGCGTGAAAATCCCAAAATGAGTATATTAGAAATTATCAATCGGGATATGACCCCATCAGAATTAAAACGCATGCAAGTGGGATTTGATGAAAATGCAGTGGAAAATGGTGT
Organism: Anaerolineales bacterium; assembly: GCA_013359445.1. Lineage (GTDB taxonomy): Bacteria > Chloroflexota > Anaerolineae > Anaerolineales > JABWBV01 > JABWBV01. The sequence goes on from JABWBV010000200.1 coordinate 10,663, forward strand.
AATTCCTCAAGGTAGCCAACGATTTGGATATGTGGCAATGGACGGGGAAAAGTTTGTGGGCTGTGTTTCCGGGCTGGCTTACAAAGATGGAGAAGTATTTAGTGGTTGGTGTTTTCTGACCGATTTGTTTGTCGAAAAAGAATATCGTAAGCAGGGCATTGGGGCAAAACTGCTCAGCCAACTTGAAGAGATGTTAGCGCAACACGGAATTAACAAAATCTGGACCTGGACAGCCAGTTATGAAGCCCCAGGTTTTTATCTCCATCAAGGTTATGAAGTTTTCGTAGAATTGGAAAACTGGTATTCAGATGGGGGAAGCCGAATAGGGTTGAGAAAAACATAAACACGGGGCGGCGATGGCCATCGCCG
>JABWBV010000201.1 GCA_013359445.1 Anaerolineales bacterium
TGCCGCCACAACGGCGCTGACCAACGTTTCCCAGGGTGTGTTAGGCCTGGACGAAATGGAATTCATCATGGGCTGGTACGCCAGCACCCAGGATAGCAACCTGAAATGGTTCAGCTTCGATGGCACCCACATGAACTACAACTCTGCCGCCTTCAAAGACGCTGTCGCGACCGCGGGCGAGATGAAACCCCACACCTGGCAAGGGTTGACCGCAGAACAAACCCCGAATTTCAAATCCGTTGGCCCGTGGGAACTGTTCCTGAATCAGGAAGCGGGCGTCCGTTGGGACGGTGGCTGGAGCATTCCGGGCTACGTCTCTGGCGCGACCTTTGAATGGGACTTCGTCGGGGTCCCCGGCGGCAATCAGGCGCTGGTTGCGGACGTGATCGTGGTCTCCAAGACCGCCGCGAACGTGGAAGAAGCCTACAAATTTGCCAAATGGATGACCTTCTCCACCGAAGCGTATGCGAAAGAAGTTGAACTGGCCGCCGCCCTCGGCACCGCGCCCAAAATGCCGGTTTCCGTGGATGCCGCCTCCCTCGAACTGTACAAAACGGTTGTCGATAAACCCGGCATCAACGCCGCCCTCGAAAACCTGAACAACAGTTTGATCGAATCCCTGGCGAAAATTATCCCCGGCTACATCAACGCTCGTTGGGAAGGAAAACCCGGCATTGACGTTGGCGAAGACCTGGATGTCAATATGTGGTTTATGTTCAACTTTGCCAATGATGGCCGTTACAAATATGAGGACTACTCCGCGCAATTGGAAGAGTTCGCCAATCAAATTCTGGATGACGCCGCCGCGGCGCTGAATCCGTAGTTTGAAAAAAAAACAGGGCGTTGTGAATTCACAACGCCCTGTTTTTACAGTCAGTGTGTGGGAAGCTTCTCTACGGATACCGTATCGGATTAATTTGGATATGCCCACGAAATTTGTTCGTTTTCTCAGGTTATCAAGCGTAATTCTCATCGTCACCATGATGATGCCCTTTTCCGCGCGGGCCTCTTTCCCAAACGCCGATCCGGCGGCGGTTATCCAACAAAACACCCCGCCAGCGGCCTCCCCCCTCCAAATCGAAGTGCAAGCCGATTCCTTTGGCCTGCCGTTGGCAAAGGATGAATTTGCCGCCTCCTATGGGAAACCGAGTGTATTGCTTGCGCCAGGGGATGAAGTTCGTTTCACCGTAACGATTGAGGAACCGGGACCATATACCATCTCCTTCGATGTCGCCGCGCCCGAGGCGTTTATCAACGCGCCGGAAGGGCAACTACTGGTGGATGGCGCATTTCCCTCGCTCGATTCCCAGCGCATTGTATTCCCCATCTTCTACCAAAATAAACAAGCCGAATTCCCACTCGACCGTTATGGGAACGAGGCGTTGATCCGTCAGATAAAGCTGGTTCGCTGGACAAAAGTTGCCATGCGCGACGCGAACTTCAGCCAAAAATATCCGTTGCAATTTCAACTGACCGAAGGGGAGCACACTTTTGAATTCACGTTAACCGAACAGACGATGTTGTTGGGCAGTGTTTACCTCGAAACCTTCGTCCCCACGCCCGCGTATGCACAATATCTGGAAAACACGCCCGCCCCCGATTCTTCCGGTGTGCTGATCGAAATCGAAGCGGAACATCCTTCGTACAAAAATGACACCTCCATCCGTCCGGCAAACAACCGGAGTCTGGATGTCACCCCTTACGACACCTACCAACTTTTGCTGAACTCACTGGGTGGGGAGACCTGGAAACTCAGTGGCAGTACGGTCTTTTATGAATTTGAAGTCCCGGCAGAGGGGATGTATTACCTGACTCTGCGCGCTCTGCAAAATACCAAAAATAATTTTACGGTTTTTCGACGCATCACCCTCAACGGGGACGTGCTATTTGACGAGTTACACGAAGTGCCCTTCTTTTATTCGACCCAATGGGCCAACACAACCCTGGGCGGGGACGAACCCTTCAAAATTTATTTGCAGAAAGGGACAAATGTTTTAGGCATCGAGGCGAACAACTCCCCCTATTCTTCCGCCATTGAAAAAATCAAAAAAGTCCTGCTCGACATCAACGTACTGGCGCTGGAAATCCGCAAACTGACCGGGAACCAGATCGATCCCTTCAAAGAGTGGGTGATCTCCGACTATATCCCCGACCTGGAAGCGCAATTGCTCGCCATCGCCGACGATTTGCAGGTGGATTTGGATGGCCTGATCGCCATCAACGAAGGGGGCGGGTCTCAGGAAATCTTGACCTATCAAATGGCAATAGACAACATCCGATTTTTGGCGAGCGAACCGGACAAAATCCCCACCCGGATGAACCGGTTTTCGCAGGGGGCCGGGTCCGCGGCTCAACAACTGGGCACGGTTCTGCCGTTGTTGCAGGGACAACCCCTCGCGTTGGACAAAATTTACATTCATTCGCCGGATACCGCACCGCCGGAGAACAAGGTGTCGTTTTTTACAAAACTGGTGGAAGGCCTCAAACGATTCATCTACTCGTTCCAACCCAACCCCTACCAAACCATCGGCGCGGCGGAAGACGAGATCGAAGTTTGGGTCAACCGCCCCCGCCAGTACGTGGATTTGATGCAACTGCTCACCGACGAAACGTTCACCGCGGAGACTGGCATCCGCGTCAAATTCTCCATCATGCCCGACGAATCCAAGCTCATTCTAGCCAACGCGGCAGGGATTCAGCCCGATGTCGCGCTGGGAGTCAGCACCGACAAACCGTATGAGTTAGCCATCCGCAACGCGCTGAAAGATTTGCGAACGTTTGACGATTTCGATTCATTTATCAACATCTATACCCCTGGTGCCCTGCTCAGTTATGTCATCAACGATTCCGTGTACGCCATCCCAGAGACGCAGGATTTTTGGGTCACCTTCTACCGGCGGGACATCATGGAGTCGCTGGGGATTCCCGTTCCCGACACCTGGGACGAGGTGATCGAGATTTTGCCGGAACTCCAACGGTTCGGAATGAACTTCAACACGCCGCTTTCTTCTGGCGGGACTGGGTATAAAAACTACCTCTTTACTGCGCCGTACCTGTTCAATCACGGCGCACAGTTGTACAGCGCCGACGGATTTGCCACCGGGTTACAAAGTGAAGAGGCCATCGCCGCGGTACAGTTTATGGCGGAAAGTTTCACCATTTACGGGATGCCGCTGACCACGTCGAGTTTTTACGATAGTTTCCGGTATGGGAGTTTGCCCATTGGGGTTTCCAACTTTGTGGATTACATCAAACTGATGACCGCCGCACCTGAATTGAACGGCTTGTGGGCGATTGACCTGTACCCGGCCACCGTCCTGCCCAACGGCAGTCAGAACCGATACGCGACGGGGTCCGCCCAGTCCGGGATCATGTTTGCGAACACCGATAAACCCGATGAGTCCTGGGAATTTATGAAATGGTGGATGTCCACGGAAACGCAGGCGGACTTTCAACAGCAACTGATCTTAAACTATGGTCTGGATTATTTATGGAGTTCCGCCAACCTTGAGGCGATGGCCTTCTCCCCCATCCCTGATGAACACAAAGCCGTTATTTTGGCGCAATGGGAGTGGTTGCAGGAGCCGGTCAAACTGCCGGGGAGTTACATGCAGGAACGGGAGCTGAGCAACGTCTGGAACAAGATCGTGTTCGATGGCGTGAACCCCCGCGTGGCGATTGACGGTTCGATCATCCTCATCAACCGGGAAATTACCCGCAAAATGGAAGAGTTCGGGTACCTCGAAAATGGCGTGAAGGTGAAGGAATTCAAAATCCCGACAATTGAAACCATTGAGGGCTGGATGGAGGCCGGACAATGACCGCGAAAGCCAATCCGCAGACCACTTTGATGCGCCCACAACCTTCGTCGGAGAGTCCGTTCATGCGCTCGATCAAACAATGGGCACAGCGCGAGGGCAGTGCATACGCGTTTTTGTCCGCGTACGCGTTAATGTTTATCATTTTTATCGTGGTCCCGGTGCTGGTCGCGTTCTTTCTCTCGTTCACCTTTTTTGACACCCTGCAACCCCCGACCTTCAACGGGTTTCGGAACTACATCACCCTGCTGACCCAGGACGAAATCTTTATGAAGTACGTCCTGCCCAACACGATCCAGTTCGCTGTGATTGTCGGGCCGGGGGGGTATGTGCTGTCGTTTATGCTGGCCTGGGTGTTGGCCCAACTCCCGAAAGGCCCCCGCACGGTATTGGCGTTGATTCTGTATTCGCCCTCGATGACAACGGGGGTGGCGATGGCGGCGGTGTGGAAAACGCTATTCAGCGGCGACCAAAACGGGTACTTAAACAGCTTTTTGTTAGGGTTGAACGCTATTCAGGAACCCATTCAATGGCTCCAATCCCCGCAATATTTGATGGCGATCATGATCGTCGTCACGTTGTGGAGCAGTATGGGCGTGGGCTTTTTGGCGATGCTGGCCGGGATCTTGGAGATCAACCCTGAACTGTACGAGGCGGGCAGTCTGGATGGGATCAGCAACCGCTTACAGGAGATCATCCACATCACCATCCCCTCGATGCGTCCACAAATGTTGTTTGGGGCGGTGATGTCGATTGTGTCCACCTTCCAGGCCGGGGCCATCGGGGTCACGCTCTCAGGGGCGAATCCCACCCCACAATATGCCGGGCAGTTGATCGTCAACCACATCGAAGATTTCGGTTTCTTGCGGTACGAGATGGGGTACGCCGCGGCGGTTTCGGTCGTGTTGTTGTTGATGGTCCTTTTCTTTTCCCGGCTGTCGAACCGGTTATTTGCCAGTGAGGATTGATCTTTCAAGACTCAACTTTTTAACGCAAAGACGCAAAGCAACGAAGGCGCAAAGATGAAACAAGAATTTTCTAACTTGGCCGATTTTTCCTTTGGAAAACCTGAAACGGCGCAAAAAATATCCCAAACCCTTCGCGGCTTTGCACCTTTGCATCTTTGCGTTAAAAACAGAGGCCATTTCAGGAGACGATTGTATGACACGTAGCAAGTTTATCAGCCGCTATGCTGGCATCCGAAATAGTGGGATCAATCCAAAGGGCTTCCACACCAGCCAGATCAAGTTTTATATTTTTCTCCTGCCCCTGATCATTTTTATGCTCCTGCCGATGATCTTCATCTTCTCGCACGCCTTTAAGCCGCCGGATGAACTGTTCGCCTACCCGCCCCGCTTTTTCGTCACGAACCCAACCTTCAAAAACTTCACCGACCTGTTTGCAAAATTATCCACCTCCGGGATTCCCGTCAGCCGGTATTTGTTCAACAGCATCTTGATCACCCTGGTCACGATTGGCGCGTCCATCGTGGTCTCCACGACGGCGGCGTATGCGCTGTCGAAAAAACGGTTTGCGCTCAAAAAGACCTTGTTCGCCGTCAACACCATCGCGTTGATGTTTGTCCCGATTGCCGTCACCATCCCGCGGTTTTTGATCATCGAAAAACTCAACCTGATGGACACCTTCCTCGTCCACATCCTGCCAGGGTTGGCGTTGCCCGTGGGGTTGTTCCTGCTCAAACAGTTCATTGACGGCATTCCCAACGAGGTCGTCGAGGCCGCGCAGATTGACGGAGCCACCGACGTGGGCATTTACTGGTACATCATCCTACCCATGATCCGGCCCGCCATCGCCACCATCGCCATTTTGACCTTTCAGGCCACCTGGAACAATGCCGACACTTCCACGCTGTATGTTACCAGCGAAAGCCTGAAAACTTTTGCCTTTTACCTGACCACTTTAACTACTACAGCGACTGGAGCCAATGCGGTGGCAGGCCAGGGGATGGCGGCTGCGGCTTCGCTGATTATGTTTTTGCCCAATTTGTTCATTTTTATTATTTTGCAAAGCCAGGTGATGAGCACCATGTCCCATTCAGGATTGAAATGATGTTGAAGTCGGTGCGACGCACTTGGCACCCAAAGGATGCCAGTCGTAAATCACAAAACGCCGTGCGCGATTCGGTGAAGTGCGTCGCACCTTGTTTGAGATAGGTTCAAAAATGAAACGGATCATTCAGTTCATTTGTATCGTGTGCCTCTTGGGATTAACCGTCCGCCAGACCCGCGCGGACGCCCCGTACACCACCTGGGCGTGGGGACCGGGCGGGGGGCTGATCATGACCCAAGACGCCTACACCCCCCAGGCCGAGATCGGGCTACCCATCTCCGAGGCCGAAGATATGTTTGTCACCCCGGACGGGACGATTTACATCGCGGATACCGGCAACGCCCGGATCGTGAAATTTCAGGATTTTCAGGAAGTGGCCTCGTATGGCGAAGACGTGCTCACCGGGCCGACCGGGGTGTATGTGGACAAAGACGGGATCATCTACGTCGCCGATGCGAAGTCCGATACCATCGTGATCCTCGACGCGGACGGCAACCTCCTCCACCAGTTTGGTCGTCCCACCGAACCCCTCTTTGGCAAAACCCGCGAATTCCTACCCCGGAAAATTGCCGTGGATGCCCGTCAGAATCTCTACATCATCAGCGAAGGCTCGGTCAACGGGATCGTACAAATGAACACCAACGGCAATTTCATCGGCTACTTCGGGGCGAACTCGGCCACCATGTCGCTGAAGATGATCTTACAACGGATGTTCCTGACCGAAGAACAGCTCGATCAGTTCATCAAAAACGAGGCCGCCTCCCCCTCCAACATCGCCATTGATTCGCAAGCATTGGTTTTCACCATCACCGCCGGAACCTCCCGATTTGAGAGTATCCGCCGCTTTACCATTTCCGGAAAAAACATCTTTCCGGAGACTTTTGGGTCGAACACCTTTCGGGATATTCACGTGAGCGACGAAGGGCTGGTCATCACGGTAGATGCCGATGGGATCATTTTTGAGTACGATCTCACCGGAACCCTGCTGTTTGCGTTCGGGGCGGTGGACCCTGGCGATCAACGCTTGGGCACGTTACGGAACCCCACCGCTATTTCGCGATATGGGGATGAGATTTACGTGCTGGACAAAGAAAAAAATGCCATCGTCGTATACCAAACCACCGCGTTTGCCAAACTCGTTCACGACGGAGTGCGGTTGTACATGGAAGGTTTTTACGCCGAGGCCAAACCGTATTTTGAAGAAGTCTTAGATTTCAACGGCTCGTTCATTATGTCGTATCAAGCCATTGCGGACGCCTATTTTAAAGAAGGCGACTACCCCAATGCCCTGACCGCCTACCGCTACGCCGAAGATCAGGAAGGCTATTCGCAAGCGTACTGGGAACTCAGGAATCTGGTATTGCAACGCTACCTGACCAACGCCATTTTGCTGATCTTTGGGCTGTCCATCGTGCAGGGTGGGATCACGCGGCTGGACCGGCGGTACAAATGGTTTGACCCGATCCGTGCGTGGGGGCGGGGCTTGCAACGGTTCAAATGGGTGGATGACTTCATCTTCATGTTCCGGTTCATCAAATATCCGGCGGACAGCTTTTACTACATCAAAAAAGACCTGCGGGGCAGTATGCGGTTTGCCCTCTTGATCTATGTGTGGGTGATCGTCGTCCGGGTGCTGACGCTGTACATCACCGGGTTTGCCTTTAACCCGTACACCTCCTCGGTTTACGTTCCGGTGGAGAACGAGATCGTGACCGTGTTGGGGTTGTTGCTCCTCTGGAATGGGGCGAACTATCTCGTTTCCACCATCAGCGACGGAGAGGGGCGGGTGCGGGATGTCCTGATCGGGACCGCGTACAGCCTGTTCCCCTACGCCCTCTTTGCCCTACCCATCGCGCTGATCTCAAACGTGATGACCCTCAACGAGTCCTTTATTTATTCGTTCTCCCTCCAACTCATGTGGGTCTGGATGGCGATCATGCTTTTCATCATGGTGAAGGAAGTCCACAACTACTCGTTTTCGGAGACCATCCGAAATATCCTCATCACGTTTTTTACAATGGCGTTGTTTGTGCTCACGGGATACATCCTCTACGTGCTCTTCAACCAGTTGTTTAACTTCCTTTCCGCCATCTTCCAGGAGTTGAGATTACGTGGCTAGACAATATAAACTCTTCCTGATCCTTATCCTGGGACTGATCATCTGGAGCGTCACCCGCCCGTTGACCGCGACCGCCCTTGCAGGGGGCACCGCGCCCGATTCGCTGACCGCCCCCGAACGTCTTTTCGCCGCCCCGCCCGGACAAATCCCCGACACCTTTGAAATGGTCGCGGAAAACGACACCTTCCAACTCTACGCCAACCGGACCACGCTCGCGTTCAAAGTGGTGGACAAACGCAGTGGCTACATCTGGCATTCCAACCTCGACGAAAAAGGGGACGATGATCGGCTGAACAAAACCTGGACAGCGTTTGCCCAGAGCGGGATCAGCATTGACTACCTCGATTCCAAAGCCGCCAGCGAACGGGTCTCCCTCTCGAACAGCGAACCGGTCATTGATTTCCGCCCGACCGCACAGGGGTTTGAGGCCTCGGTCACTTTCCCCGCTCCCTCGATCACAATCCTCGTCCGGGTGACGTTGGAGCCGGAGGGGGTTCGGGTCGAGGTGCCGTTTGACTCCATCGAAGAGAAAGACCCGGAATTCAAACTCGGTCTGATGTACGTTTACCCCTTTTTCGGCGCGACGCGGGGCGACAGCATTCCCGGCTATATGTTTCTCCCCGATGGTTCTGGCACGCTCATCCGTTTTACCGCCGAGACGAAAGCCGCCAACATGTTCTATGGCCGGTATTACGGCAAAGATTTAGGGATGATCGCTGAACTCCCGTGGGACCCCCTTGTCAACCGCCCATTCAATCTCTCCATTCCGGTGATCGGCATGGTTCACGGCGAAAAGGAAAACGCGTACATTGCGATTGTCGAAAAAGGTGCGGGGTACGGCGAAGTTCACGCCCACCCGTCTGGCGTCATCACCAATTTCAATTTCCTGTACAACGCGTTTGTCTATAACGAGAGCTACTTCCAGGCCACCAACCGGGCCGGGGCAGGGGTGACGACGTTACAACCGAGGACGAACAAGTTTGACATCGCCATCCACTACCGTTTCCTGACCGGGGAGGCAGGCGATTACGTTGGCATGGCGAACAGCTATCAGCAGTATCTTGTCGAAAACGGTACCCTGCAAAAATTGCCTCCTTCCAACGAGGATATCGGCATCCGGCTCGAATTTTTGGGTGCGGAGAAAGAGAAAATCCTGTTTTGGCATCGTTCCATTCCGATGACGACGGTGGCGCAGATGGGCGAGATTTTGAGCGATTTGGACGTAAAAAACCCCGAGGTCATCTACTACGGTTGGCAACCGGGCGGCGCGGCCTCCATGCCGCCGAAAGCATTGAAACTGGATCGGAAGTTGGGCAAAGTGGCGCAACTTCGGGATTTGGTCGACACCCTCACAACGGCGGGTGGGCAGTTTTCGCTGTATCTGGACCCGCAGGCGGCGATCTGGGGCGAGAAGGGCTATTCCTCCCGCTCCGATTTGGCGATGTCCATCACCAACTTCAACCTGATCGGCTACAACCGGAGCAAAGTCAATTACTACCTCAATCTGGACACGCTCGCCGAAAAATACAACTCACTGAGTACGGATGTGGATTCCGATTTGGGTGCGGGGTTGGCATTAGATGGGATTGGTTCGATGTTGTACAGTGATTTTAAGAACAATCATTTTCTGAACCGGGAAGATGCCATCTTGAGCTACCAATCCCTGCTGACGGAAAATGCGGGCCGCACGTCCTTTTACAGACCGAACGATTACATGTTTGCGTACACGTCAGCGTATTACAACATTCCGTTGAGCAATAGTGGTTACATTTACACGACCGATGTCGTGCCGTTTTTGCAAATTGTGTTGGCCGGGTACGTGCCGTTTTACGGCCCCGCGTTCAATTTCTCGTCCAATTTGCAGGAAGATTTACTCAAACACGTAGATTTTGGCGTTTACCCGTCGTATTTCCTCACGAACGAGGTCACCGCGAAAATTTTGAATACCAGCTCCAACTGGATTTTTACGTCTTCCTACGCACAATGGGGGCAGGAAATTGAAGAAACCTACGCCTGGCTGAACACCCTGCTCGGGCCGGTAAAAGGTCAGCGCATCGTGGCCCGCGAGGTTCTGGGGGAAGGGGTGATCGCGACCACGTATGAGAACGGGAAACAGATCATTGTCAATTACAGCGAGACAGATTTTTCAACCGAGGATGGAACCGTTACCGGACGGGATGCAGTTATTCGGGAGGTGGCACCGTGATACGCACTGGGCGCAGTCGAGAGATGAAACACGGCACGCGGGAGGCGTTGTATGGCTATGCCTTCGTGGGGATTTGGATCATTGGGTTTGCCATTTTTACGCTGATCCCGCTCGGCCAAACCTTGTATTACAGCGTCAATCAGGTCACGATTTCCGCCGAGGGCATCAACCTCGATTATGTCAAATGGGATAATTACACCCGCGCGCTGTTCACCGACCCGACGTTTTTGGAGTTGCTGATCGAGTATGCGATAGAGACGCTGGTGTCGGTTCCGATCATTTTGATTTTTTCGTTGATTATCGCGTTGTTCTTGAATCTCAAGTTCCGGTTCAAGGGCGTGTTTCGGACGATTTTCTTTTTGCCCGTCGTGATTACGAGCGGCCCGGTCATTCAAGAACTGACCGCACAGGGCGCGACCTCCGTGCCGGGGATTGCCATTTCGGAGTCGGTGACGCTGTTTTTGGCGGAGTTGCCGCGGTATTTGCGTAATCCGGTCGAATATCTGCTGACTTCGTTCATTTTGATCCTGTGGTTTTCCGGCGTGCAAATTCTGATTTATTTGTCCAGCCTTCAGAAAATTGACAAAAGCATTTATGAGGCCGCGGCGATTGACGGCGCGTCGGCGTGGGAGTCGTTTTGGAAGATCACCCTGCCCTCGCTGTCCACGACGACGCTGATTATCGCGGTGTACACGATCATCACCCTGTCCCATTTTTCGGAAAACAAGGTGATCAAGTACATTTACAGCCAAACTTACGCCGTGGAGGGGGGGATTGGATATTCCAGTGCGATGTCGTTTTT
>JABWBV010000804.1 GCA_013359445.1 Anaerolineales bacterium
TTTATTTTTTTCTTTTCATTGGGACGATGACCATTCTCTCCAGTGCCATTTTTATTTTATACGGCGTGTTTCTCACCATTTTGGGCGAAGAAGCTCCTTCCTTTGTCGAATTCGCCCAGGCTATCTCCTACAGTTTAATTGCCGTGGGCGTCTTAACCTATCATAGCCTCACCTTACGCGAGGATGGCCAGTCATCGAAAAAAACACGAACCGCCAACCTGGAATCTCTGCGAATTTTAGTCCTGGATGCGGAGGGAAGCACCCTCGGTACCCTCCTCACCACCACCCTTAACCGCGAGAATCCTGGCCTCCAACTGACGCCCATCCCCTTGAAAAAAGCCAACGAGGAGGAACCCGCCCAGGATGACACGCTCCTTGAGCAAATTCAAGATGCAGGTGTTATCGTGGCCCCCTGGACTTTTACCATGCCCAATCTGGGAGCCGTCCCCCTCGCGGTGACCCAGGCCATCGTCAACAGCCCCGCGCGAAAACTCCTCATTCCCTCCAACCTTCCCGGATGGGATTGGGCAGGGGTAGATCCCTGGAACACAGAACAGCAAGCCCAACAAGTAGGACGCGCCCTCCACCAAATCCTGGAAGGAGACCCTGTCAAAGCCCACCGCCCCATGGGGGTTGGTTCAATCATCGCCATGGTGATTGCTGGCTTGATTCTTCTTGGCATCCTTCTGAGTTTTCTCGCAGAATTCTTATTCTGAGGCACTTATGGAAAACCCCACCCCCTCCAAAACCCTCGCCATCCTGGCGATCATCACGGGCCTCTTTTTGCTCGTGAGCGGCTTTGCCGCTGGCATTGGCTACCTGGGCTTTACAATCTTTGATTTTGGCGGCGCAGAGACCCTAATCGAAGAACTCAGCACCATCGGTGCATTCGCGCTGGGGCTGATCGGGGGTGGGCCGGCGTTGTTTCACGGAGTCCGATCCCTCTCCGGGCAGAGATCGGCCCCCTTTCGCCTCCCTCCGTTTTACATCTTTTATCTGATTTTCGCCCTCGTTCTCGGCGGCGGAAGTGCGCTCCTGGTTGGGTTGGGCGCAAACCGAGTGGATGGCACACTGGTCCAACTCGTGTTTCCCTTCCTCTTCATCCTGGGGGCCTCGCTCCCGGCTTTGGCCGCGCTCGCGTTTGCCTACCGGCGGCTCAACTGGCCCGTGACCTGGCGGCAGGCCGCCCTCATGTTTGTCTCCGGGGGCACGCTCTCCATTGTGCTCACCTTTTTTTTCGCCAACTTTCTACCTTTCGTCGTCTATCTTTTGGTCGAACCGCTGGGCTTTTTTGCGGAAGAATTCTTGTATGTGTTCGATCCGGGGTTTTCGGGTCTGTTTGAGCGGCTTTTTTACTCCCCCCTCTTGCTCTTTTATCTGATCTCCATTGCGGTCGAAGCCCCGTTCCCGGAAGAATTGGCGAAAGCGGTCGGGCCGGGTCTGATGGGCGGGCGCATTCGTAGCGAGCGGGTAGCCTTCGCACTGGGGTTAGCCTCCGGGGCAGGGTTTGCCGTGGTCGAAAATATGCGTTACCAGGGGTTGTTCGCGCAATTTTACGGATGGTCATGGGGCGGGATTACGGCCTTGCGCGGGATCGGCGCGGTGGATCATGCCCTGTGGACGGCGATCATTGCCCTGGCATGGTACCGCGAACGGGAGCGAAACCCCGGCTGGGTGGGGCGTCTGGGACGGGCGTATATGGTCTCCGTCGGCTTGCACACGTTGTGGAACGGAGGATACATGGCCTTGCTCTACCTGATCGGCCTCGATCATCTCGCGGGCACTGGCCCCTCCTTCTCCGTTTATGGGGAATACGTTGAACTGTCTCTTATCATTATCTTAGTCGCGATGACGCTGTTGAATTGGTGGATTCTGATCCGATACCTGAAAACCCTACAAACCGAAGAACCCGCCGATC
>JABWBV010000202.1 GCA_013359445.1 Anaerolineales bacterium
ACGAAGAACTGATGCTCGCCATGCCGGAAAAATATCGCTGTATCGCCCCCGACTTGCGCGGGTACGGCGATACCGAAGACAAGCTCATTGACGGCACACGCGGTGCACGGGATTGGTCGGACGATCTCAAAGCCCTCTCGGACACCCTCGGCAACAAACCCGGTCATCTCGTCGGTTGGTCGTTGGGTGGAGGCGTGGTGATGCAGTTTGTGTTGGATTACCCCGAACTGGTGGCCTCGCTGACCTTGCTCAGCCCGGTCAGCCCTTACGGGTTCGGCGGGACGAAGGGCACGGACGGGACGCCGTGTTACGATGATTTTGCAGGCTCGGGCGGGGGCACCGTCAACCCCGAATTTGTCAAACGCATTCAGGCCGGGGACCGCTCCGCGGACGATCCCAACTCCCCGCGCAATGTGATCAACGCGTTTTATTACAAAGGGGGGTTCAAAGCCGCCCGCGAGGAAGCCTTCCTCGACGCCGCCCTGCTCGAACGCACCGGTGGCGACCGCTACCCCGGCGACCTGACCCCTTCCGCCAACTGGCCGAACGTCGGCCCCGGCCAATGGGGTCCGATCAATGCCGGTGGCCCCAAATATTTCAACGTCAGCGGGATTGTGAATCTCGCGCAAAAACCGCCCATCCTCTGGGTGCGCGGCGACGGTGATCAAATCGTCTCCGATACCTCGTTCTTCGACTTCGGCACGCTCGGCCAATTCGGTTTTGTCCCCGGATGGCCCGGCGCGGACGTTTTCCCGCCCCAGCCGATGGTGTCGCAAACCCGCGCCGTGCTGGAACAGTACAAGGCCATCGGGGGCACGTACACCGAACTCGTCCTCGACGCCGGGCACAGTCCGCACATCGAAAAGCCGGAGGAGTTTTTGAAGGCGTTTGTGGCGTTTTTGGAGGGGAAATAGGGTAAATACTGTATACAAGGTAAATAAGGTAGATAGGGTACATACCGTATGTACCCTATCTACCTTATTTACTCTATTTCCCCTATCTACCTTCCCCCCTCCCCCATGCTCCGCATCCAAACCCTTGGCGGGTTCCGTGTCTGGATAGATGATGGGGGGATTCCCGCGGAAATTCCGCCTACTGCCTGGACACGGGAAAAAGCCCTGCACCTGCTTCACCTGCTGATCACCCTCCGACGGAAAAAACCCCACAAAGAACAAATCGTTGACACCCTCTGGCCCGATCTCGACCCCGAAACGGGGGATCGGGATTTCCGCGTGGCGCTCAACGCCCTGCAAAACGCCCTCGAACCCACCCGCGCCCCCCGCACCCCCTCCCAATACGTCATCCGCTCCGAACTGAATTACAGCCTCAACCTGGCGGAAATCTGGCTGGATGTGGACGAATTTGAGAAGCACCTGGCTTTAGCTAATAATAGTGATCATGGTAGCAGGTTGAGCGGAGGCGGAGCATTGCCCCACAATGCTCAGGCGAAGTCGAAACCTGCAGGGGACAACGAAACTGCTCACCTCCAATCCGCCATCGCCCTCTACCACGGCGAATACCTCCCCGAACGCCGCTACGACGACTGGACCAGCGCCGAGCGCGAACGCCTGCACACCCTCGCCCTCAGCGCCATGACCCGCCTCGCGGAAATCCTGCTCCCTACCAACCCCCTCGAAACTCTCCGCCTCACCCGCCGCGTCCTCGAACTCGATCCCCTCTGGGAAAACGCGTACCGGATCGAGATGCAAGCCCACTTATCCACCGGAAATCGTCCCATGGCGATCCGCATGTATGAGAAGTGTAAAAAGGTGATGATGGAGGAGTTTGGGTTGGAGCCACTGCCGGAGACGAGGCAGATTTATAAGAAAATTTTGGGGAATTAAGGTAACTCGTGACTCGTGAAACGTGACTCGTGAAATTTCACGAGTCACGTTTCACGTTATCCTTGCAACTCATCTGTAACATCCCCCTGCTATCATCACCCCATGATGAATAGCAACCCCCTCGAACAAGCGCTCAATACCCAACGTCAGGTCGCGTCGTTTTTGCTCCGATTTACCCAGGATATGTGGCAGGACGAAAACGGCGAACCGAAAGTGCAGTGGCGTGGAAACATCCACCACGTACAGGGCGATGAAGAAATCCCGTTCACGGATTTCACCGAAGCCCTGCTCTTTATGCAGAAACAACTCCAGGATTTGACCCTCCAGGCGTTTCCTGCCGCAGATGCCAAGATGCAGGAAAAGATGCTGGCGGAGAGTTTCAAGTTGTGGGAACAGTTCGCCGCGAGTTATTCGAAGATGTTGTTCCAGGCGATGGAGCAGACGATTCAGCGCTCGCAGGAGATTCAACATCAAGTGGGAGACGCGTTTACGAAGGCGTTTGAAGTATGGATGCCGCCCGTCTTTCGGAGCGAGAAAACGAAGGGGGCGGAACCCGTTCGGGATCAGGCACCCGCGGAAGCCGGTGTTTCGCCCGAGTTGGTGCAACAACTGGCCACGCTTACCGCTCAGGTTCAGGCTTTGTCCGCCAAAATTGAGACTTTAGAAAAATCAGAGAAATAAAAATTCCAGGAATGGCATCCCTGAATGTTTTGGGGAAGCCGAAATTTTAGGGATGCTGTTCCTGAGTTTAGAAATACAGCACAAAATCAAGGAGAAACCCAAATGACCACCCAACCCCCCCCCACCGGATTCGAAATGTTTGAAGAAACGACGAAAACCTACACCAATTTCCTTTTCGAAACCACCCAGAAATCCTTTGAACAGGCCCTTGCCATGAGTGAAAAAATGACCGGCATGTGGCTAGAAAATGCAAAAAAAGCCCAAGAAATGGTGCAGAGTACTGCATTAAAACAAACCGAATCCGCCCTCCAGATGGCCGAAGCCGCCCAGGCCCAGATGAAAACTGCCTCTGACCGCTGGGTCAAAATGACGAAAGATTATTCAGCGAACTAATTGAACAAAAGGCCTCGGAGCATGTCTCCGGGGTCTTTTGTATTGTGTAACCGTTCCGTAGACTGTACAGAGTAGAATGTAAATAGGGTAAATACGGTACACAAGTCTGCGTTACTCTATCTACCCTATCTACCCTATCTACCCTATCTACTCTATCTACCTTATCTACCCTATCCACCTTCCCCCCAGGAGAACCCCCATGCAACCCGAAGACTTCTTCAAACAAAACGTCGAAATGTGGGAAAAATTCACCACAAATTACATGGACACGATGTTCAAAACCGTCGAAAAGACGATGGATCAATCCCAGGTATTTAAAGAAAAAGTAGATAAAGCCGTTGCCGATACGGTTGCCGCGCAGATGCAAGCCACCCTGACCGCGCTCCAGGCCCTTCAACGGCAGGTGGAGATGTTGAACGAGAAGGTGGATAAGATGATGGAGAAGAAGTAATCCATGTTCCCTTCTTTTTTCGACCTCTTCAACCAATCCCTCACCACCATGACCAAAGCGCAAAAGGCGACGTTTGACGCCTGGACGCGCTCGCTCGAATTGACGCAAAACATGGCCACCAGCTTTTGGGGCCAGACGCCCGCAAAGGACATTGACCTCGGCGTGGGCGATTCCCGCTTCACCGATGAAGCCTGGCGCACGAACATGGTCGCCAGTTTTTCGCGGCAGTCGTACCTCATTCTGTCCAAATGGATGGAAGACACTGCCAACGCCCTGGACTTTCTCGACCCTAAAACCCAAACCCAGGTTAAATTCTGGACCGAACAAATGGCGGATGTGTTCAGCCCCTCGAACAGTCCGTTTACCAACCCCGAAGTGGTGCGCGAAACGGTCAAAACAGGTGGCGCAAACCTTGTCAAAGGGATGCAAAACTTCATGCACGATGCCGCCGCCGGAAAGGTAACGCAAGTGCCCGATGACGCGTTCACCGTCGGCAAAGACCTCGCCTGCACCCCCGGCAAAGTGGTGTACCGCAGTCCCCTCATGGAAATCATGCAGTACACCCCCACCACCGAAAAAGTCCACGCCATCCCGATGCTGATGGTCCCCCCGTGGATCAACAAATACTACGTCATGGACATGGCCCCGGAAAATTCCCTGTACAAATACCTCGTGGACAATGGCTTTACCGTCTTCACAATCAGTTGGAAAAACCCGGACGAGTCCATCCTCGACCTGGAATGGGACGATTATGTTGAAAAAGGCCCCCTCGAAGCATTGAAAATCGTGCAAGAAATTACCGGCGCGAAAAAGATCAACCTCGTTGGCTACTGCCTGGGCGGGATTTCTTCCCAGGTCGCGCTGGGTTACCTCGCGGCAAAAGGCGAAGACGACATCGTTAACACCGCCACGTTCTTCACCACCCACCAGGATTACACCTGCGTCGGCGACATCACCGTCTTCATTGACGAGAACTGGGTCAAATTCCTCGACTGGTTGATGCAAGCGAGTGGGGGCTACCTCGACGGCAAAAATATGGGTGCGACCTTCAACATGCTCCGCGCCAACGACCTGCTCTGGCGGTACGTGGTCTCCAACTACCTGCTCGGCCAGCAACCTCCCGCGTTCGCCCTCCTCTACTGGAACAACGACGGCACCCGCGTCCCCGGCAAAGTCCACTCCTTCCTGCTCCGCGAATTCTTCCTGCACAACAAACTCCAAACCGGAGACCTGGAAGTATTAGGAACCCGCATTGACCTGAGCAAAGTAAAAACCTCAACCTACGCGGTCACCGCCGCCGCGGATCACATCGTGCCCTGGCAGGGCGCGTACAAAATCCGCCAGTTGATGGGTGGCCCTGTGCGGTTCATCCTCACCGAAGGCGGGCACATCGCAGGCGTGGTCAATCCCCCCCACCCGAAAAAGAAACGCGCTCACTGGGTCAACGATGAAAATTCCACCCCCGACCCCGAAGAGTGGCTGAAAACCTCCACCAAAGTCGTCGAAAGTTGGTGGACCGACTGGGCTCCCTGGCTGTCCAAACAATCAGGCCGCAAAATCAATCCCCCCGCCATCGGGAGCGAAAAATACCCGCCGCTGATGGACGCCCCAGGGAAGTACGTTTTAGAAAAATAAAAGCTAAAACGTATCACCCTGAGCGGAGCGGGAGGTAACCTGAAACACCATCTACCCGACTCCAGCGCAGTCGAAGGATGCGGAAAATAGTCCAAACTCCGGCACCGCATTCTTCGACTACGCAAAGCCTCCGCTCAGAATGCTACATTTTTTCAAACTTTGCGTCTCTGCACCTTTGCGCCCTTGCGTTAAAAAAAGAACCCATGCCAAACCAAGACCCCAAAACCGACCCCTTTGCCAACATGATCCAGTTCTACGAAAACTGGTCCAAAACCTGGGCGCAAGCCATGAGCGACGCCGCCTCGAGCAAAACGTTCGTCGAAACGATGGGCAAACAAATGGAAACCAACATGGAATCCCTTGCTCTTGCCCGGAAACAGTTCAACGAAATCATGGAACAAGCCCTCCAGCAAATGAGCCTCCCCACCCGCGCCGAAGTTACCTCCCTCGCCGACCGCCTCACCCGCGTCGAGATGAAGTTGGATGACCTGGACGCGAAGATGGATGAGATGTTGGACCTGCTGAAGAAGAGCAAGTGATGAGGTAAATACGGTAGATAAAGTAAATAGGGTAAACAAGGTGTGCCTACCTATCTACCGTATTTACCTTATTTACCGTATATACCCTGTTCCCCCTCCCCCCCCATGAACCCCCTCCCCGACTGGGCCGAATTTTTCTCCCCCAACTTCGATCCCGAAGCGTTGGGCGAACTCGGCGAAATGACTGAGAAGACTTACGCGCGGGTTGCCACAGCGTCCAAAGCGTTTATCGAATCGTTTGACGTGCCGGTCGGTCTCACCCCGCGGGAGGAAGTTTGGGCGCTGAACAAGGTCAAACTCTATCGTTACACGCCCGTCAAACCCGCAGAAGAACGCCATCCCATCCCCGTTCTGCTCGTGTACGCTCTCATCAACAAACCTTTCGTCTTCGATCTGATCCCCGGCCGGAGTTTCATCGAATTCATGGTGGAACAGGGCTTTGACATGTACCTGCTTGATTGGGGTTCCCCAGGCCCGGAAGATAAAGACACGACAATGGACGATTACGTGACCGAGTACCTGCGTCGAGCGGTGCGGAAAATGTTGCGTATCGCCAGGGCCGACGAATTCACCCTGCTCGGCTATTGCATCGGCGCGACGTTGGCAACCACCTACGCCGCGCTGTACCCAGAAGCCCCCATCCGCAACCTGATCCTGCTCACCGCCCCGCTCGATTTTGGCAAAGGGGAAGGGGTCATTGCGACCTGGGCCAGCGAAAACGCCCTCGACGTGGAAAAACTGGTCAACACCTTCGGTAATATCCCCGGCGAGATGATCAAAGCCTGGGCCAAGATCATTCGTCCGGTGGAGAACATGATGGGGGTGTACATCACCATGTTCCGGTTAATGGACGATGCCAACGCGCTGTGGGGGTGGCAGGCGATGCATCGTTGGGTGGAAGAAGTCATCCCGTTTGCGGGGGCGGCATTCCGGCAGTTCGTCGAAGTGTACATCCGTCAAAATAAGTTAATCAAAGGGGAACACGTAATCCGCGGACGCCCGGTGGATTTGAAACATATCCGGGCGGCGTTTTTGAACATTGTCGCGGAATACGATCATCTCATCCCCCGATCCGCCTCCGAAACCATCATGGAAAAAGTCTCCAGCACGGACAAAGAATTCCGCGTGATCCCTGCCCCTCACGTTGGGATCATGATCAGCCGCAGTTCTCGGTACAAACTCTGGCCGGAGATTGCAGAGTGGTTGGGGAAGCGGTCGGAGACAATCGCTCAACCTAAACAGTTATAACGAATCCGTGAAACGTGACTCGTGAATATCACTTCACGTTTCACGCATCACGTTTCACGATCAAATATTTTATAGGAGTTTTCTCATGCGTTTACACAACAAAGTTGCCCTCGTTACCGGTGGAGCCGCAGGAATCGGTAAAGCGACCGCCCTCCGGTTTGCTGAAGAGGGAGCCATCGTCGTAATCTGCGATCTGAACGAAGCCGCCGGACAGGAGACCCTGGCCGAAGTACGTACCTTGTCCCCCGAATCTCGTTTTTACAAAGTCAACGTCGCCAATCGCCAGGATGTTCAGGCGTGGGTGGATGAAGTGTTCAATGCCTTCGGGCATATCGACATTCTCGTGAACAACGCGGGCGTTTTGCGGGACGGGCAGATGATCAAGTTCAAAGAAGGCCAGTTAATCGGGCAAATGTCTGAGGCGGATTTCGATCTGGTGATCGGCGTCAACTTGAAAGGGCCGTTCAACTGCGCGCAGGCGGTGTCCCCGTACATGATCAAATCCGGCGGTGGGGTCATCCTCAACGCCTCGTCCATCGTCGGGCTGGACGGCAACTTCGGGCAGACGAACTACGTCGCGACCAAGTCCGGCGTCATCGGCATGACGAAAGTTTGGGCGCGGGAATTGGGCAAGTTCAACATCCGCGTCAACGCCATCGCCCCCGGCTTTACCGGCACGGAAATGGTGAAAGCCATGCCCGAAAAAATCCTCGACGGGATGCGCGCCCGCACCCCTCTCGGACGCCTCGGCGACCCCCGCGACATCGCCAACGCCTACCTCTTCCTCGCCTCCGACGATGCCAGTTTCATCACCGGCGAAGTGTTGCGCGTGGACGGGGGGATTGTCGTTGGAACGTAGTGAAGTAGATAGGTAAATAAGGTAAATAAAGTAGATAGGGTAAATAAAGTACCCTATCTACCGTATTTACCCTATCTACCCTATTTACTTTAGCTACCGTATTTACCTTTTCCTATGACCAATCCTCGTTACCCCCAAATCCTCTCCACCGGCAGTTACGTCCCCGACCGTGTTGTGACGAATGCGGAAGTGGACGCGCTGATGGGCGAATCCACCAGCGAATGGCTGATCCAAAACGTCGGCATCCGCGAACGGCGTTGGATGGCCCCGGAACAGGTCACCTCGGACCTGATCGTGGAAGCGTCCCAACGTGCCCTGGCTCGCGCGGGCCTCGCCGCGGCGGACCTTGATCTCATCATCGTCTCTACGGACACGCCCGATTACCTCTCCCCCAGCACCTCCGTCGTCGTCCAGCACAAACTAGGTGCGGTGAAAAGCGGTTGCTACGATGTGAACAGCGCGTGCGCCGGGTGGGTGACCGCCCTCGATCAGGGCGCGCGCTACCTGATGACCGACCCCACGTTGAAATATATCCTCGTCGCGGGCGGATACGGCATGAGCCGCTACCTCGATTTCAGCGATAAAAAGACCGCCAACCTGTTCGCCGATGGTGCGGGCGCGGTCGTGCTCGGCGTGGGAGACGAACCCGGATTCCTCGCCAGCAACCTGCTCGCGGTGGGTTCGTTCCACGACGCGTTAGGCATTTACACCGGCGGCACGTCCCGCCCCTGCACCCCGGAAAACCTGGCGACGTTCGGCCCGCCGAAAGTGGAGTTCGTCAAAAAATTCCCCAAAACCTTCAACACCGAATACTGGCCCAAACTCATTCAAGGCGCACTCGACAAAGTTGGGCTGACGCTCAACGACGTGGATCAGTATTACTTCACCCAACTGAACCTCCGCACCATCGAAGCGATGATGGATTTACTGAATCAACCCATCGAAAAAACGCATTGGGTTATGGACAAATGGGGCTACACCGGCTCCCCCTGCGTGATCATGGCCCTCGATGACGCGATCCAACAAGGGCGCGGACCGCGCCCCGGTCAGAATGTGTTGTTCTGCGCGAGCGGCGGCGGGATTACGATGGCGGCATCTGTGTGGAAGTGGACGGCGAAGAATGGATAACCCAGAGATTCACGGAGAATTTTAGAGGAAAAAGGCAATGTTCATCAATGTTGATGCCGCGGGTTGCCCGGATACGTGTCGCCACTGTGCGGTGGACGGTCACAATCCATTCGGGGCATTGTTTTCGTTGGCTGAATTACGTGCCCTCAAAAACGAATGGGGGCCGCTCACCATTCTTTATGAACCCACTGCCCATCCTGATTTCCCTGAAATTTTCCATGAAGATATCGCCACTGAAAATGGCGGGTGGCTAGTCTCCAACGGGTTTGGACTGGCCCGGCGCGAAGATGATGAGCGGGTGTTCGCCAACATGCGCGCGATGGGCATCCATACAATTGCTCACACCCTGCACGGCCTTCGAGAGCATCACGACTGGTTCGTTTGCCGGGCGGGAGCTTTCGACGATATTGTGCAAGCCACCCGGCGCGCCAAAGAAAGAAATTTCACGGTCCACTGGCAAATCTATGCGGATCAAAAAGGCATTCAGGATATTGCTCCGCTAGTAGACCTCGCTTTCAAAGAGGTAGGCGATGTTCAATTTCTGGGATTCGTATATCATCGAGTGGGAGGTAGACTCTGGCACTATGAAAGAATTCGCCTCACGTTGAAAGATATCGAAACCTACGGACTTCACAAACTGATTAATGATCCCGATAAAAATCTTTTTACCGGGTACGAAACGCTCACGGCACAGGCATGGTTAGAGAAGTGGCAACAGTCACCTCTCTCGGATGATTTTAAACACCCCTTTGAGCCACGCACCTGGCCGCCGAAGGCAACTTTTGAATACCTATCCCTTCGGATTGATCGCAATCGAAAAGTTTATCTTGACCCCTTCTGTAATGCGCCCATTTTTCTTGGAAATGTTTCGGATGGGAAAGAAACTCTTCTTGAGCGATTAGAAAGGTTGCCTCTCCCGGATTTTGCTGATCTTCAACCAAACGATATCACGCTGTCACCGGATGAACGAGAACAGTTACATCCTACAGGTTTCAGTTTTCGGTACAAAGAGATCTCGAAGAAACGTCGTATGGCAAAAATAGCCCAAGAATAAGCGGATATGACAAACTCACTTCCCCCCACCCCCTCCCGCACCGGCCACATCCCCGTCGAAAACGGCACGCGCCGCATTTATTGGGAATATTTCGGCGAAGGCAACAAAGAAGTCGTCGTCTTCCTGAACGGATTGGCGATGCTGACTAAATCCTGGTATCGCACGCTCCCGTTTTTGCACCCGGATTACGACATTCTGCTGTACGACTACTTCGGGCAGGGCGAGTCCTCGCAAGAGGATGAACCCTACTTCATTAACCGATTCGCCGATTACCTGATTGAGGTGATGGACGCGGTGGGGGTGGACAAGATTCATCCGATTGGCGTGTCATATGGTGGGTTTGTGGCCGCAGAATTGGGGCGGTTGCATCAAGATCGCCTGCACACGCTCACCATTTCGGGCATTTTGCTCACCCGCGAGACGCTGTTCCAGATGTATCAGGACATCTCCCTGCGCTTTTATCGCTCCACCGACGAAGTGTTCGACCTTTACACGCAATATCTGTACGAAAAAACCTTCGGCGAAAACATCTCCCGCAAAATCTACGGCGACGCGATGGAGCAGGGAAGGATGAAATTTTACGAACGTTACAAAGACAAAAAACACTGCCTCATCCGGTTGACCGAGGCCCAAGACCCCTTCTTCGCGAACATTGACCGCGACCCCGACGCCTACCGGAACGTCCACACCCCCACCCTGATCCTCACCGGCGAACAAGACCGCGCCATCCCCCCCTGGCAACAGGCCAAACTCCTCGACATCCTCCCCAACGCCCGCCAGATCATGCTCCCCGACTGTGGGCACATGACCTACATGGAAAGGCCGGATTTGTTTTGGCCGGGGTTGAGGGAGTTTTTGAGGGAGGGGAGATAAGGTAGATAAAGTACCCTATCTACTCTATTTACCCTATATACCCTATCTACCTTATTTACCTTGTATACCCTATCTACCTTTTTCGGAGCACCCCCATGTACATCGGAGACTACCTTGGACGACGCAACATCTACTCCCCGGACAAACTCGCCATCATCGACGCGGGGAAAACACCGGAACTCCGGTTGACGTATCGCGAGTGGAATACCCGCGTCAACCGGTTGGCGAACTTTTTCAAAGCTCAGGGCGTGGGCAAGGGTGACCG
>JABWBV010000203.1 GCA_013359445.1 Anaerolineales bacterium
AGTAATTTTTATTCCGGCTCCGAAGTCTTAATCCTGGCTTTTCTCTAGGGTCAAGTGCGTGTCGCACCTGCGTCGCACCGAGTCCGTGCGTAACATGAGGTATTCAGTCGCGTTCTGTCTTTTTCTCTGCCACATACAAATGCACGCTCCCAAACCCGCCGATTTCTTGATCGGTGAATGAAAACCCCACCCGGGCAAATAGCGGCCCCATCTCAAGCGCAGGATTCACCCGCGTCTCCCACTTGCGGGCGAACGCCATCCCGACGGGGTTACGGTCTGCGGGCGGGTTGACATCCACGATCAGCAAACGGCCCCCCGCGCAGAGCACGCGGTGCATCTCTGCCAGGGCACGGAGGCTGTCGGGGTAGCCGTTAAACGCCATCGTGTTGATCACCGTGTCGAAGGTCCCCGCGCGGTAGGGGAGGTGATGGGCGTCGCCGCGTTGGAGGGGGATAGAGGGGTGTTTTATTCGGGCGAGGGCGAGCATGTCGGCGTTGAGGTCGAGGCCGTAGATTTCAGGATAGTCGTTGAGTTGGTTGAGTAAATACCCTGTACCGCATGCAATATCGAGAATGCGCGGCCCCTGAACGTGGGGAACCACACTGCTGATCCACGCCTGCCAGTTGGGCATGGATTCAAGCATGTTTGCGTAGAGGGGAACGAAGGATGAGTATATTTGATCAGGGGAAAGTAAATTCGCCATCTTAGTGGACGGGATGCCTTTCAACAAACAACTCTTCCCGTCGTATGGCTAGGACCAACCGTCGATTCATATCGCGACAGGAATAACATGATCAAGGTGAAAGGTGGCCTCCTGTCCTTCTTGCGACAACTGGCAATATTCGCATCGGTTCCCTGTGCGTTGGCTCACGACCTTTCGCAATTTTGAAGGAATATGCCTCACACCTTACCCCTTATTCGCGGCTCTCTCGGCTTGCAACCGCAACAGAGTAAGAAACTCACTCAATGCGACCAACCCTTTTGCTTCCATCCGTTCCGCTGTGCTCAGGCTTTCACCCTGATCTTGTTTGTCTAACAAATCCTGCAAACGGCGTTCAACTCCTTCGGGGAGTTGAAACTTTATTAAATCGGTCGGCACTTCCAGTTCGATTAACACTTGTTCAGACATCATTTTCTCTTTTTCTCACGTCACTCAATTATACCCCTTCCTTTTTCCTCACCACCACCCGCACCCCCTCCACCGACACCACCTCTACGCGCGCCCCTTTGGGAATCATCCTCTCTCCCTGCGCCAGTTCTGCTGACCACTGTTCCCCCCCGAGTTGCACAATCCCGGACGGGTTCAGGTCGGCCCGCGCGGTGCCCACCCGCCCGATCAACGCTTCTTTCCCGGTCTGGATCGGGGTCCGCCGAGCGCGGAGCGCAAACATCAACACCCCAAAAAACACGCCTCCCAACGCGACCCCGCTCCCCACAACCAAGGGCACGGACACCTGTTGAATTTGCGGCGTGCCCGGTGAGTTGAATAGCACGAGCGCCCCCACAATGAACGACGCCACCCCCGCCACCGTCAGTGCCCCGTGCGCGGTGGCTTTAATATCCAAGATAAACAACACAAAAGAAGTCAGAAGAAAAATCAACCCCAGCCAATTCACTTCCAGCACTCCCAGCCCATACGCCGCCAACGACAGGCACACCACCCCCAGAAACCCGGCCACCCACCCGCCCGGACTGCCGATTTCGATCAAAATTGCCTGCACCCCCAGTGTAAGCAGGATAAAAACGATATTGGGGTTGGTGAGCGTGGCGAGCAGTTGTTCGATGAAGGTGATGGTCAACTCGGTCGAGAGGGCGTTGGCGGTGTGCAGGGTACGCGGCCCCGCGTGGGTGGTGACTGTCACCCCATCGGCTTTTTGCAGGAGTTCGGCCAAGTCGGCGGCGATGAAATCAATCATGCCGATGTCCAACGCCTCGGACGCGGTGACCGCGCGGGCGTTTTCAATCGTGTCTTCGGCCAGGGCAATTGCTTCGGGCGGGCGGCGACCTTCCATCAAGGTGCGGATTTGGGCGCGGGTGGCCTCTTTGAGTTTGGCCTCGATGGTATCGCCCAGTTCTTCGCCCCCACCCCCGACCGGGCTGGCCGCGCCAATCGCCGTTTCCGGCGCCATGACGGCGAGATGCCCAGCCATGGTGATGACCGTGCCCGCGCTCCCCGCAAGCCCCCCGCGCGGCCACACGTACACGATCACGGGCACGTCACTCGCACGGATGTCTTGCACCATCTGATCCATCAAGTCAATACTTCCGCCCGGCGTGTCCAGCCGGAGGACCAACGCTTCCATCCCCTGTTGTTCGGCGGTGCGGATGCCTCGCCGCAGGTATTCCACCATTGCCGGCGTTAGCGGCCCGTCGGCGGTGAGGATGAGCACGGTGGGCGAATCGTTTTGGGCCAGGGTGGGCGCGGGATGGATGAATGTTGAAGGGAGGAGGAGGCAGGCCAGGATAAACAGGAAAAGAGGAAATCGTTTTAACATGGGATTTCTCGTAATACACAGAAAGCACAGAGAGAGAATCCCCGAAAAAAAGGATGGAGCGATGTACATCCCCCATCCTTTTTTTCGGAATTTCCTACTCTTGGTGAGTAAATACGATTTTATTATATCGGGGAATGAGACGGAGGAATGAGAATTATGGAGGGTGATAAAATCAGAATCACCGATTGGAACTTTTCGATCTGCCTTCTCGTTTTGGAGAAGCCATTTACAAAAGCAAATCTCTCATTCCTACTCAACACCTCACGGAGCACCCCATGTTGTCTCTCAAAAAACTCATTCCGCTCATTCTAACCCTTTTAATCTTGGCGGCCTGTACCCTCCCCGCCCCGCAAACCCCAACCCCCTCCCCGGATGACCCCATCACGTCCGAGACTCCCGCCCCAACCGAACCGACAACCCCCGGCGAAACCATCCCTGGCGTCGCCATTGTGGACAGTGTGGATGTCGCTATCGCCGAATCCTTCCCCGTGCAAGCCTTCGCCACCGTGCGCGGCAACCTGCCCGATGGCTGTACCACGCTCGATCAGATCATTCCCACCCGAAACGGCAACACCTTCACCGTCAGCATCACCACCCTCCGCCCGGCGGATCAGGTCTGTACGCAGGCCCTCGTCCCGTTTGAAGAAACCTTCGCCCTGGACGTGAACGGCCTCCCCGCCGGCGATTACACCGTTGTCGTCAACACCACCGCCACCGCCACCTTCAACCTCGCGATAGACAACCTCTCCCCCACCGAACCCGCGGGCGAACCCACCCCCGCCCCGTCCGATAACGCCGCCCTCGAAGGCACTGTCTGGCACGATCTATGCGCGGTCTCCGGCGGGGAAGGTGGGGAACCTGCCGTGCCCTCCGAAGGCTGTGTGCAATTTGAAGATGGCACCTACCAGGCGAACAGCACCTTCGACGCGAACGAACCCGGCTTGGAAGGGGTCACTGTTTTCCTCGCACAGGACGCGTGCCCTGAAACAAACTTCCCTCCCAACCCTATTGCCACAGTTAAAACCACTGCGGAAGGCAAATTCACCTTCACCAGTCTCCCCGATGGCATGTACTGTGTCTTTATCGATGTGGGTGGTGCGAACGAAACCCTCTTACTCCCCGGCTGGTGGACGTTCCCTCTCCAGGATGCTGGTCAAACTACCGTTCAGGTCAGTGCAGGCAAAACCAAGACGGGGATCAACTTTGGGTGGGATTACCAGTTTCTCCCCGCCCCCGAACAGGCCGCCTGTACCGACGACGCCACCTTTGTTGAAGATGTCACCGTCCCCGACGACACCGCCTTTCCCGCCAATCACAGCTTCGTCAAAACCTGGCGGCTCAAAAACGATGGCACCTGCACCTGGGATAGCAGTTATGCGCTCGTCTTCGACTCCGGCGAGCAAATGGCCGGAACCAGCCCCACCCCCCTGCCCAAAGTCGTCGCCCCCGGCGAAACGGTAGATGTCTCGCTCTCCCTCACCACCCCCGCCACTGGCGGCACCTATCAGGGCGACTGGCTATTACAAAACGGCCAGGGCGTTAAATTTGGCGTTGGCCCGGACGCCGACGAAACCTTCTACCTCCGCATCATCGTGACCGAGTCCGTGTCTGACCTCAATCTGGGTGCGGCCACCTGGACTGACTCCTTCGCCAACGGGGCGAACTGGTCCGCTCTCACCACCGGCAACGTGCGCTGGGCAATAGAAGATGATGCCCTGGTGATGACCGCGCTCGCGGCGGGGGGCAACGAGGAATGGGGGATTTCCAACCGCCCGGGGCTGGAAGATTTTTATCTCCAGGCCACCTTCCGCACGGGCGCATCCTGCTCCGGCCTCGACCGGTATGGCTTCCTTTTCCGTGCCCCGGAACCGAACAAAGGCTATGTGTTCGGCGTTTCCTGTGATGGTCGCTATCGCCTGTACAAGTGGGACGGGCAAAACTACAACCCCCTCCAAGAATGGACAACCGACGCGAACATCCTCCCCGGCCCGGAAAAGACCAACAAAATCGGCGTTTGGGTGCAGGATGATACTATCCGTATTTACATCAACGGCGTCAAAGTCGCCGAATTTACCGACAACGCCTTCAACAAAGGGACGTTTGGCCTGTTGTTAGGTTCAACGAATACGAATGATCTCAAGGTGTATGTAGAAGAGATCGCATATTGGGTACTTGAGTAGTAGAATCAAGGAAAAGCATAGGAATACGTAGGAATTCAAGGGAACTTGTGGGAATTACAGGGAAATTCCCACAAGTTCCTACCCGTTCCCACAACTTCCCATTCCCCTCATTCCCAGGAGCCTCCCATGTCCAAAATCTATTCCCACATCCCCAACGCCGCCGATGAACTGATTGGCCGCATTGATTCCAACGACGGGCAGGTGTATGAATCCCGTTTCGGCCCGGACAAAGCCATTGGCCGGGTGGATTATAAAGAAGGTAAGGTGTACAGCCGCCGTCTCGGCCCGGACAAATATCTGGGTCGGGTGGAAAAGAACGGGCGTATCTACGCCCACCGTTTCGGCCCGGATCAACACATCGGGCAGGTGGAAGAAGATGGCAAAGTGTATCGCCACGTTGCGCTAGGCCGTGATGAATATCTGGGCCGTATCCACGAGATGAAGAATCTTGTGGAGGGCGCGGCGGCGATGTTGTTGTTTTTGGGGGAGGAGGAGGAAGAGAAAGAAGAAAAAAGGGAGGAAGACAAGAAGGGGGGATTGGATGATCAGATTGCGGCGAGGAAGGATCACTAATTGAACGAAAGTGGTGTGGAGTTCTCCACACCACTTTTTTTTCGGACTAATCCCTTCCCTGGCTAAGTTGTTACAGAAAAAATGTAACTACTCAGGCCAGACCCTAAAGGTTTCATTTGCAAGAGAAGACCAGGTAAATATGCGTTCCGTTTGCAAATGTGTTCCTGAATTCATCGAGAAAAACCTTTAGGGTCTGAGAAGTTACGAAAAAATACCAAAACATAGAATACCTAGAATGCAAAATCAATGAGCGGCGCGAGCAAGGCGAATAAAGATAAATTTTCCTATTGCCCAGCCGACCATCACGCTGGCTAACAAGGACGGAAAAAAGATCGAAATATAGCCAACGATAAAATAGTAACTCATTTCTCCTGTGCCTTTTGCGACCAATTGACCAAGAAAAAGATTTGTCGCACTTAGGAAAAAGGCACAACCAAAGACTGCGATAATAAGAATAGGAATAGGGAGCATTTTTTTTATTTTGTCTGATGAAAACGCCGCTAGCGCGGCAAAAAGCAGAGATGCTGGGCAAATAAGAAGCAGGCTTGCCAGGTTTGAAAGGAATGTATTATTTAGCCCAGTTTCTGCATACATAGAACCCAAAGTCACAACCAACCCTCCAAGCCAAAGAATCAAACCAAATGAAATAACGGTTGCAATTAAACCAACAGTTATGCTAACAAAACTATATACAATGGTGCTCTTTTTATCGGTCTGCATAGTTGTCTCGGTGATAAGGCCTGATAGTAACTGCTCAGACCCTAAAGGTTTTTCTCGATGAATTCGGGAACTCATTTGCAAATGACGCTCTTTTTATATGATCGTCTCTTGCAAACAAAACCTTTAGGGTCTGGCCTGAGTAGTTACGCTTGATATTGCATTTGTCTTTGCTCTTGGTTTTGCATTTCAGCGACGTGCGCCAATGGTTTGCGCTAGCGGCGGGTGGGACATGGTATCGCCATTTTAACAGAACAGGCTTGAACCAAAAAAACGCTTAAAAACGCGGTGTATACCTATGAGATGCCATAGACTTGACTGGGTATCTGGCAAGATTGTGAATGTGTCCGGTACGAATAATCATTATTTTTGAATGCCTGTTTTGTAAGGAATTGCCCAAGGGGCACTTGGCCTTTGGGCTAACGTAATGCCTGGTAGCGGAGGGGAATGTCTGCATACTTACGGATCTGCGCCCAGTATTCGGCCATCGTTGCTGGACGCCGATGCCAGTCCGGATCGGGGAATTGACGCTGTGCCTCGGACCAATTTGCCTCGGTGAGGAAGGCTTCGTCCAGCGTACACCCCTCAAACTCCGCAAATGGCCGCTCGTACACGTAGCCATCTGCGAGTTGGCCGAGGCGGAAATCGCCATAGCCTGAGGCATAGTAGCTATCTTCGATCAGATCCCCCAAGGGGGTCCCCCGCAGGTTGAAGCCCACTCTCTTGTCCGTAAACCCCGCCATCACTTGATCAATCGCCCCCTGTGCCGGAAAGACACGCTCAACACCTCCCTGCCATTTGCTCTCGAAAGCTTGATGCAATAGGATGCAGTAAACCCGGTCAGGTGCCTGCTGATAGAGGCGTTGACCCAAATTGCGATCTTCAAAACGCACAAAGTTATCGGCGTTAAAATCGTAGATCGGGATGCGATAGAACGTAAAAGCGTGGGGTGTGCCGGTCAGAATCAGGATTTTCTCGTTTTTATCCAGAATCTCCCGACGGACCAGTTCCGCACGGTAGGCATCCACCGGGCCGTGGAGATAAATCTGCCTGGCGTTCTCTGGGGTGCGCACGGGAGGGGCTTTTGCCCAATCGTATTTATAACTGAGATTGAGGATGCGGAACTTGCGCGCTGAATCGGCCAGGGTTCGATTGAACGCCCAGACGGTGCGGTAAACATCCAAATACTCCTTGAAGGCCCAGCCAACGTTGTAGTTAAACATCAGGCGTCGGGCAATATCCTCGTCGTAGCGTTCCCCTGTAACGAATTGATCTAGGACAGCCTGATCTTCACTCGCGCCGAATTCCATCCCTAAGTTATACACCCCAGCCCGGTACAGCCACGGAATCAAGGCATGCACCAAATCGAGATTGTGACGGATACAATGATCTTCGGCCAGCAACAATACATCGCGCGTCTTAAAAACGCCGACGATGTATTGCTCTGGCGTTTGCCAGTGGGCGGTGAGGTACGCCCTTAGATGCGCTACTGCTTCTGATGAGAGGGGGGCAGGCAAGCTCATATAGTTACCCGTCTGCCTGCTTGATGTTCTTTCCAAAATCTTTCGAATTGATCAAGTTGAAGGTTCATGTTCGAAAAAGATTCTTTGAGACCATCAATATCACTTTCCTTCATGTGTTGAATAACGAAGCCCATAATCTTGAATCCTTTAGGAACTTGCATTTAGGTTTAATGATAAGCCGCCCAGCGCTTGGGTTTAACTGCCGGGTGCGGGATAGAGATCGCCTATGAGACCAGAACCAACTTTGGGCCGCCGACAACTCTCAGACACGCTCTCAAAAACCGGGAGAATCTACCCGATCAACTGGAAGCCGGTGTTGGGCCGTTCCTAATCCTGAGCAGGAACTTGTCTACTAAGCTTCTTCGGCCCATAGATCACGATGATTATTATCGCTGTCACCCAGACCAATATACTCTTAATTATAAATGGGCTAATACCGTTAGCATCTGCAACCGCGGTAAAGGTGGGTACGATCCAATCACTCACATTGCTGGCAGTATGAAAAGAACAGCCATAAGAAGACTTTCGCCCGTGTTGTTATTGATCCAGGTCAATAGTATTGTGAAGGGAATTACACTGAAAAAGTACCAAAAAGCTTGCGGCCATAGCACAGCAAAATTTAGCGGGTGGAAGTGCCATGCCGCCCAGATTACTCCCAGGATCAGGCTGGCGGTAAGCGCACCGTATCGTTGTTGTAGCCCAGGCAGTCCATACCCGCGCCAGCCGATTTCTTCTGCTAGTCCGGCTTGAAAGAGGACGGCCAGAAACACTACTGGGAGTAGAAGAACTGGGTTTCCTGTTGGCACTCCGGTTGCACTGAAAAACACTGGTGGCCTGCCACCCAATAACACATCCATACCTACCGCTGAGAGTCGGACAAGCAATGGGAAAAGGAAAATGAATAAATACCACATCGGTTTTACCCGCCAGCGTCCAAGTCGCGCCAGTAAAGCATTGACTCCAACGCGTCCAGACCCGATGAATGCCATGATGATCGCGGCAAAGGCTGGCCCATAATGCAATAAAAGCGCACTTACATTCATAGGGAGTGGAGGAATAGAAAATGGCAAAAGGTCCTTGGTTGCCAAGATCGATAGCCCCCACGTGATTCCGTAGGCGAGTAAGAAGAAAGCCACCAGTGATTTATGAGAGATACGCTCGGTACGTTTTTTATCGATCATCCATAACTCCAACGTAACTCCAGTTCATCACGAATATCGATTCTCCAACTCGTTATTGTTTTTTTGGTTTGTAGCCAGTCAAAGAAGGAAGCGCCGAACGGTTTGGGTTCCCTGCGCTGGGGCGGGGACGCCGAAGCCGTCCAGCCAGAAAAATGCTAAGGCGTGTGAAACTGCTTGGGATGTGCGCAGAATCCCACGCATCAGGTGAATGTTTTGTTGGGTGGTTTGGAAATGCGGTTTATCGCATTTTGGTGCGGCATATCGTGATCTGTTTGTGTTTACCACACCGATCGACGTACGGACACCTACCATTAAACTGCACCCCTCTATTTCGGCATCCATTGCTTTTTGAGCGGCGGGAGGGTGCCATCAATGTCGGAGAAGTGGTAGAGATGGGCTAACTGGCGCGTATTCCATATCTTCCCCGATTTTTCAAGGACGTTAGGGTCAGCGGCGAGGGCGGCAATACCACGCCCGACAAAACGTGGACTCTCGATGTAGGCCGTCGGCTTGTCGCCAATGCGTTGCTCCAGCATCTCCGTCCGCACCGTACCGGGCCAAATGGAAAGCACCGCCACCCCTTCGGGGCGCAGTTCATAGGCCATATCCTGTGCCATGCGATCCACCGCGTTTTTACTTACTCCATACGCCACGTTTGACGTGTATTTTTGCCCAGCGGCAAAGGAGATAGTGGCGATGAGCCCCGTTTTTCGGGGAACCATGAGCCGCGCCGCATAGACACTGGCGATATAGTGGGCGCGCACACCCACCGCAAACATGGTGTCCCAAAACTGGGGCGGCAGTTTCCAGAACTTAGTCTGGAAGCCTGGCTCGCCCCGTTGCATAGCCTGATAGCCGCTCCAGGCATTATTCACCAAAATATCTAGGTGCCCGTGCTCGCGCTGTATCTGCACAAACAAGGCTTCAATATCCTCATCACGGCTGTGGTCACAGCGCATCGCAATGCCCACTCCGCCAAGTTCGGTGACGGCCTGTGCAGTTGCGTGGATGGTGCCAGGAAGGGGCACCGTGGCCGCGGCGTCGTCCTCGGTACGCCCCGTCACATACACAGTTGCACCCGCTTCGCCCAGGGCTTCCGCAATACCCTTGCCGATACCGCGCGACGCCCCGGTGACCACGGCCACCTTGTCGCGGAGCATTTGGCTATGTTGCGTAGTTGACACCATGAAAATTTCTCCTGAATATGTGTTTGTCCTACATGAAGCGGAGACCCTATAGAGTGGTGCTACTTCATCCTGCGGACATAATTACTAGACAAATGGTGCAGAATTGATGTTGCAACCCAACTGGTTTGCGTTGCCTGCATGTGGGCGTGGATTCTGCTTGGGGAAAAACTCGAAGCCAGAAAAATGCTCCTAAACCGCGCAGACTCCCACACGTCAGATGCACCTGGGATGAGCCTGGGAAGCTCATTTTTGAACGGGAGAACACGCATGTTTTTAGCACGCTTTGTTGGGCAGTTTATTGATTTGTGACTCACCTTCGCCATTTCTAAAAACTATGTCGCGCAAAAAAGGCTTATTCTGGATTTTCTTGTCCATCGATAGATTCATAAGATGAAAGCGCAATTGAATTTCCTTCACTATCAAGAAGCACCAAGTATTTTACTCCGTCACCCATGTCAACAATAGGTTCAGAAATTGATCCAGAATTTGCCAATGCCATTTCTTCTGCTTTTTCTAAAGCAGTGTGATTTCCAACGTGGAAATTTATTAAAGCCCCATGTTTTGATGGAACATGAGTAGGGGAATGCACCAAAGAAACCCCAGGATTTTGAACACTTTTTTCAGATGGGAGAAGGACGGCTATTCGAGCAGGAGGATAATCATCGTACACAGGAATTTCATCCAAGCTAAAAACAGCCCGATAAAACGCCAATGCACGTTCAAGATTGCTTACAGGTATTTCAATCCAAGATGGGTAAAGCTTTGCCATAGATTCCCTTTCTCTTTTTCGGTTCTACCGGAAATACGGTGAAAGAAACCGAAATTTTGAAGATGGTGTGGGATGTACATCCCACACCATCTTCAAAATTTCGAACCCTTCACACCAAAAACGGTAGAGCCTCTTTTTTAAAACAGACCATATCGAAATTGACAAAATTCTTTTGCTGTTCGTTTTACTTTGCTTTGTAAGGAACTGCCCAACGGTATGCGTTAATCGGTACCTGCGTGTGGGCGGACGTGGATTCTGCGTGGGGAAAAAACCCAAAGCC